>DATEKX010000703.1:0-7279 GCA_035277165.1 Blastocatellia bacterium
ACCCCGCGCTCACGCGCGGGGCTAGAGGCTGTCGCCCGCTGCGCGGGCTGAGCTTTGTGTAGATACCAGTGCGCGGGCTGAGCTTTGTGTAGATACCTGTGTCCTCAGATGTGAGTTAACATAACTCCATAGCATTAAGCCCACTAGGCGGGCGACAGACACCATTAACTGTGCCGCCCGCCTAGCGGGCTTGTGTAGCATCTATCGCCCGTATACTCCTATCTGACGATATGGGCTACGGTCTGACGGTTGAATTCCCGTATTTCAAAACACGCTCTAATTTCCAACCTCTAAACTTTCTACCTACGTATGTGGTGACGCTGTGGCTATTGCGAAGTATCTTTGGCGCGTGGTCAGCCAAAGCGGGCCGCAAATTTAAAACTCAAGGAGAATCTAAAAGTGAAAACGATAACGACATTAAAAACGATAATGAATGCGAGAGCGGGCGCTCTCGCTAACAAAAAACGCCTGTTGCTGATCGCTGCCGTCATGATTTTGAGCGGCCTTTGCCCATCACTTGCACGCGCGCAAGGTCTTCCTGCTCAGAACAAAGCGGTCTATCTGGGATGGGGCGGGTATGTAGACACTCAAGCAGATTTCGATTCCTTCTTTAACTCCGATCACACGCTGATGGCATGGTTTATGCCGCAATACCTGTACTCGTACAGAGGCCCCATCTTTTCCAATACGGGCGCAGGCACCTATCTCTTCGGAATGGAAGATTACAGGATGGGCGATGGGGGCTTTATAGATCCGGGCAGTCCGGTAATGACGCTTCAGGTCGGGAGCAAGCAAAAACTGTTTCTCGTTCCCAGCCTCACAAAGGATGAGTGGCATCATCTGGCCCTGATCAGAACAGAAAACATGATCAGAGTGTACATGGACGGAGTCTACCTTCAGCCTGTTAAAAACATAAATGCTAAAACCAATGATAGCGACCCGGACACAGACATTCAGGTAAATATCAACGATTCGCCTAAAGGGATGTTACGTTTCGGCAGGCAGGAAACAGACCTGAGCACTTCGACGCAGGTTTACGGTCTGATTGATGACGTGGCGGTCTTCAACAGAGCTCTCGCGCCTTTTGAAATTGATCACATCCGAAATGATAAGAGGCTGACCGGCAGCGAGATCAGCTTGATCTTCGGGTGGTGTTTTGACCAGCCCAAAAAGTCTGACCCGTCACTGCCGCCCGTGCTCAATGCGAAGGCGACCTTCAACGGGCGCGCCACACGTGTAAACGTTACGCCTAACCGATTCGACATCGCTGACGGGGTCGTATACTACGCGCCGTACCTTCTCGGCACTGTTGCAGAGGTAGCGCAACTCCCCTTTAAAGCCTACGAGGTCTGGAAAGTGAATCAGGGTTATGATTCGCGCGGTGGTAGTCACAACGGTTTCGCCTCCTTCAGCTACGACTTCAGCATGGCATATCCCACGGGCGACCAGATATATCCGAACGGGTCCATTCTTGCACCCGTCTTTAGCGCCACTCACGGCTTCGTTTCAATCTATATCAAAGACAAAATGCCCAGCGGTGATGAAGACGAAGAGAATGTAGTCTTTATCAGGACTGCCAGTAACGAGTACCTATCTTATCGTCACAACGAGCCATTTACGATCAACCCCAATTTTGATACAGGCATCTGCGATCCCAATCTGGGGTGCGGGTTCCCCTTGGGATACCCGCCCGAAGTTAATCAGGGAGATTTCGTTGCCAAGGTCGGCCAAAACGCAAAACATCTGCATTTCGGCGGCTGCAACCATCCTTTTAATAGCACACGCGTTACTTTCCCCGTCGCGTTTGATAACTATTTCGCGTCCGACGATCAAGGGGTTACATGGAAGCACATAGATCGCGGCTATCCAAGAAAAGGGCAGTATATTAAACGCGCTGAAAACTAAATAGCGTCACTGTTTGCGTGGGGCTGCAAGCCTACAGCCCCACCCCTTACTTCCACCGGCGAGACGGAGAACCGTTCTGCTCGCTGAAATCAATCAACAACGAACCCAAAGGAGAAATGATCCATGTCTATCTTGAACCAATTATATTCAGCCCGTGTTCGCGCTCTAGTTCTGGTGGCGATTGTGACCACATTAACCGTGATAGCCAGTGCTCCGTTCGCTACTTTGACACAGGCCGCGACCAACCCCGTAGTAATGAGTGCTCTGACGCCGGAACAGATCGAGGCGGCGGTCGAAGAGTATTTCAACGCAGTCGGCGCGTTTGACGTTCAGCGATACGTAAATACTTTCGCCCCTGATGGCGTGCTTGAAGATCCGGTTGGCACTCCGCCGATTCAAGGGTCTGCGGCCCTGAGCGCTTTTATCGCGGGCATCAGCGCCCCGTTCAGTGAAATCAAGCACAAGATTCAAGACATCAACGTGTGCGGCCACGAAGCGGCAGTCAACTGGAAGCTTCACCTGAAAACCACGACCGGAAAGAAGATCGTCATAGACGGTATGGGAGTCTTCAATTTTAATGAGAATGGAAAACTGCAATCGGTCAGAGAATTTTGGGATCTGGAGGCTTTCCTGGCGCAGTTGCAAAATTAAGGGGTAGCCTCACGCCCTCTACTTTTCAGGCTAAGGTGCCGATGGCATCTTAGCCTTTATCATTTGTCGTCTCTTGTTGAGGTGGATTGCAGAAGCGCATTTTGGCATTATTAACACTTGATCAGCGGTGTTAAATTTTAAGCGGAATAATCATGGCCAAAAAAACCGAAACCAATTTTGAATCATCGCTCAAAGAGCTTGAGCGAATCGTCGAGCAGCTTGAAGCGGGCGACCTGCCTTTAGAACGCTCGCTTGAGTTGTTCGAGCAGGGCGTTCAACTTTCGCGCGACTGTCAGAAGCGATTAGATGAGGCTGAACGTAAGGTAGAAATTTTGCTCAAAGGCAATGACGGCGCGTATACGCCAACTCCATTCGATGAGCCGGAAGAATGAGCGCAAGAGAGACAATAACAAATTATCTCGCCCGACGAGCCGAAGAAGTCAATCATTGGCTCGATCTCTTCCTGCCGTCGAATGATAGCCCCCCGGAAAAGCTTCATCGAGCGATGCGCTACAGTTTGTTCGCAGGCGGCAAACGGCTTCGACCGGCGCTCGTGCTCGCATCGGGCGAAGCGCTGGGCGCAAATACAGAAGATTTGAAACCTGCTGCGTGCGCGATTGAAATGATTCACACCTATTCGCTGATTCACGATGATCTGCCAGCGATGGACAACGACGATTTGCGGCGCGGTCGCCCGACCTGTCACAAAACGTTTGGCGAAGCGGTGGCTATACTGGCGGGCGATGCTCTGCTGACGCTGGCTTTCCGAGTGCTTGCCAGAGATTTGTCCCTGCCAAACCCTGAGCGACAGGTGCTTGTCATCAACGAATTTGCCGCAGCAGCCGGTACAACAGATGGAATGATAGGCGGGCAGATGGCCGACATCGAAAACGAAGGCATGCAGGTTAATGCGCGCACTCTCGAACAAATTCATAACCGTAAGACGGGAGCGCTGATTTCCGCTTCGGTCGCAGTTGGCGGCATCATCGCCGGAGCAAGCGACGAGATGGTCGAGCGACTGCGCGCCTATGGCAACCGCATCGGGCTGGCTTTTCAGATAGCTGACGACATACTCGACGTAACTTCGACGAGCGAACAACTCGGAAAGACTCCCGGCAAAGATCAGGCCGCCAATAAAGCCACTTACCCTGCGATCATCGGTCTTGAGGCTTCAGAAGCGAGAGCCACAGAGTTAGCTGATGAAGCGGTCGAGCTGGCCGCAGGTCTCGGAGTTGATGCCCACGTCCTGGAAGACCTTGCACGCTTTATCATTGCAAGGAAATCCTGAGAGGGCTATGCTTAATTCTCGCGTCCAATGAAAAATGTTTCAACCGTCTACAGTCTAATCGGCATCTAAGCCGTTTAATCAAAAATAAAGGGGATTAATTTACACCATGAAACTACTCGGACAAATAAATGATCCTGCTGATCTCAGACAGTTGCCTCAGTCAAAGCTCGAATCTGTCGCAGAAGAAGTGCGCGAATACATGATCGAAACGCTGTCTAAGATCGGCGGCCATACGGGCGCGAGTCTCGGTCCTGTTGAATTGATACTTGCGCTTCATTACGCCTTCGACACGCCGCGCGACAGGCTGGTCTTTGACATAGGCCATCAGGCTTACTCGCACAAGATAATCACGGGACGCCGCGATCAGTTCCCCACCATTCGCCAGTACAACGGGTTGAGCGGATTTCTGCGGCGCGAAGAATCCGAGTACGATGTGTTCAATGCTGCGCACGCAGGAACTTCGATTTCATCCGCGCTCGGCATTGCTGCGGCGCGCGACCTCGCGGGCGAAGACTTTAATGTCATCGCCTTCATCGGCGACGCGGGATTGACCGTAGGCATGGCGCTCGAAGGCATAAATCAGGTCGGGCATCTCAAGAAAAAGATGATCATTCTCCTGAACGATAACGAGATGAGCATCTCGCCCAACGTCGGCGCGCTGGCCGGATACTTAAATCGCATTCGCACGGCGCGGCCTTATAACGAATTCAAACACGAAGTCGAAGAGTGGCTGAAAGCAATCCCCGCAGTCGGCCCGATGATGCTTTCAGGCGCGCGTGCGCTCAAAGATACGCTCGCTCGCGCGTTCATCCCCGGCGCGCTCTGGGAAGAACTCGGCTTGAAGTACATGGGGCCGATCAACGGTCACGACATCAATTCGATTTTGCAGACGCTCGAACTGGCGAAGAAGGAAGAAGGCCCCGTGCTCATTCACGCGCTCACAGTAAAAGGCAAAGGCTACGAGCCAGCCGAGCGCGACAAGGCCGCGTGGCACGGCACGTCTGCTTTCGAGATTGCGAGCGGCAAATTCATCAAAGAACCGGTGACCGCGCCGACCTACACAGCCGTGTTCGCGCAGGCGACCATTGACTTGATGAAAGAAGACGACCGAATCGTGGCTCTTACGGCAGCGATGCCCGATGGCACGGGACTCAGCAAAGTGATGAAAGAGTTTCCCGACCGCACATTCGACACTGCAATAGCCGAACAACACGCCGTAACCTTCGCCGCAGGCATGGCTACCGAAGGGATGAAGCCAATCGCGGCGATCTATTCGTCATTCCTGCAACGCGCATACGATCAGATATTTCACGATGTCGTGTTGATGGGACTCGACGTGACGTTCGCGCTCGACCGCGCAGGAGTAGCAGGAGCCGACGGCCCGACGCATCACGGCCTGATGGACTTCGCGTATCTGCGCCCGATGCCGGGCTTCGTGATTCTTGCTCCGAAAGATGAAAACGAGTTGCGCCACATGCTCAAGACTGCGGTCGAATACAACGGCCCGGCCTCTGTGCGCTACCCTCGCGGCAGCGGCGTTGGCGTGCCGATGGACGAAGAGATTCATTCGCTCGAAATCGGCAAGGCCGAAATCCTGCGCGAGGGCACGGACGTTGTGATTCTCGGCATAGGCACACAAGTTTACTATTGCGAGAAAGCAGCCGAGCGATTAGCCGCCGAAGGACTCAATCCCACGGTCGTCAATGCGCGATTCGTGAAACCGCTCGACTCGGAATTGATACTGGCGCTCGCAAGGTCACACGGAGCAATCGTCACGGTTGAAGATCATTATCTAGTGGGCGGATTTGGAAGCGCAGTGATGGAGTTGCTCGAACAGAATAGTCTGAACGAAGTGCGCGTGCTGCGACTCGGATTCCCCGACAAGATAATCGAACACGCCAGCCAGAGCACATTGCTTGCGAAGTATGGATTAGATGCTGACGGTATCTATTCGCGCGTGCGGGATTTCGTGGCAAGCAAATTCAGCTTCGAGCCTGTCTACAGAAAATAGAGATCAGAGGTTATCTGTCTTGAAGGTCATTCAGTAGTTAAGCTCCGTAGGAGCGACCTGTCTATAGCAACAGATGTGTAGAAGATGTGTAGCTCCGTAGGAGCGACCTCGTAATCAACAGGTCGCTCCTACGGAGCTACAGGAAATGTTGTTAGAAAATCAACTAATCTCTATCTTTACTGACTCTCTCTCTTCGTCCGCGCTCTTGCCTCTTCAAAGAATTTCGTGGTGTTCTCGGTTACGCTCGGAGGCGGCTCGTTCAACGCTTCAAAGTCTGTTTGCGCTGTATTGCGCTGAGGTTGAGGAGTGGTCAGCGGCTCTGTCACCGGGTCTCGCACAGTGTATCGCTCGGAGAGCGTCGCCATCGATTCAGCAAAGAACGCGGCATAGATGATGTGCCCCAGCCCTTTCAGCATAGGAATTAAGGAAATCATCCAGACCATTCTTGCGGCGAACTCAAACCCTTTTAAGCCTTCCTCGGTCACCCTTGGAATCTGCTCAAGTATGTGCGAGTTGAGCGCTTCCTGTCCGAGGTAGTACAAAAGAATGCCGAACCCTGCACCGCTCAATAAGCTTCCCAGCCCTACTTTCAGATTGTGCTGCCACGAATAAGCCATCCACTCTTTCGGGCGCGGCAGGTTGCGGCGTTGCAGTTCTTCGCGTGTGCGTCTTCTTATCTCGCGCTCGGTGAGTGGTTTTTGGTGCTCCTTTGTAGCTCCGCCCCAATGTTTTTCGTGCTCTTGCGTCATTCCGGCCCAACTGGTTTTCCAGCTATTGGCGAAATCCATCGCGCTCTGCTTCAACGCATCCAGGTCAAGGCCGAACGGGCCTTGAGGCGTGTCGCCGCTTTTTATCGCGTTGTAAATCAACTGTAAATTAGTCCCGCAAGATTTGCAGAACCTCTGGCCTTCTACAGCTTCGGCACCGCACTTAGGACAAAACATACCGCCTCCAATATCGAAGAATCGTAAACCCTCATCAGGTTACAGCCAACAGGCAAGAATTGTCACGCATCTGTCGCATCGTTTTCGCATTCGCCATAATCGCTTGTCTCCTCTCTATACGGTAACTATAGCGCGAGAGTTTGCTCCTCAGGTAATCTATCTCAGGAGGCAATATTGATGAACAGAAAGCAGATCACACGGCCACGACTTGTTTTGGTCACGCTCTGTTTTTTGTTTGCCTTTCCATCCGCAAATTGCCGAAGCAACAAGCAAACACAACAGCCGCCTCCGCCGACCGTCGAAGCGCCGCAGGTTGATCCCTGGAAAGAGGCCGCGCATAAAGTCGAAGAAGATCGCGGCGAACCCGTCGGTCGCAAGGCTCAGATAGAAATTCCAGCCGAGTTGCAGCATTATAGCGACCGCCGCCGGTTTTTGGCGGTGCAGGTGGCAGAGTCGCGCGAGCTACCTTACAAGCCTCCG
>DATEKX010000704.1:0-3547 GCA_035277165.1 Blastocatellia bacterium
CTGACGAGCAGATCAGATTGGGAAGCGAGATAGCTCGACTGCGCTCGCCTTCGACGCGCTCGTTCAGCCGGGGCCGAGCAGCACGCTAGTCGATTTCACTTAAGCGCGCAGCGGAAGCTGCGCTAATTATGTTGGCTCGAAAATCAAAGATAGAGCGGCTCAAGCGCGCAACCCTGAGCCGCTTTATGAAAGAGGTGCTATCATTTCAAAAGAAGATATGATCCCCGTTGATGGAACTGTAGTTGAGTGCATGGGAAATACAACTTTCAAGGTGAAGATAGGCGAAGGTCACGAAGTGTTGGCCCATCTATCCGGCAAGATGCGCAAGCATTACATCAAGGTCTTAGCAGGCGATAAGGTGACGGTTGAATTATCTCCTTACGACCTGACTAAAGGACGCGTAACCTACAGGCATCGAAGCTAGCCTGCCTCGCGCGTTATTCAAAACAAAAACTAACCCCGCGCTTACTACCGCACGAAAATGCGGTCGCGGGGTCGTAGTCTGTTTGTGCTACCGACTCATTTAATGCAATGATGTGCAATCGCATCTGTATGCGATTTTAGAAGTTCCGTGATAATCTCGGTTGCTGAAGTAAGCCTAAACAGGAGGCACTACTTTGCAAAAGCTGCGTGTTGGGGTCATAGACCTCGTTGCCAAAGGTCCTACTCGCTCGTTGTTCCCGCGCATAATGAATGCCAACCTCGCCAGCATAATGCCGCAGGTTATAGCTCTGTGGTGCGAACAGGAAGGACACGATGTCACGTTCGTATGCTATACGGGATTCGAGGATCTGGTAAAAGAACTGCCGGACAATGTTGATCTGGTCTTCATCGGCGCGTTCACAGAAGCTGCGCAACTGTCATACGCGTTGAGCAACCTGCTCAGATCGAGAGGCGCTATCACGGCTATCGGCGGCCCGCACGCCCGTTGCTACCCGCAAGACGCGCTGAATTATTTCGACTATGTTCTGGGGTTCACTGACAAGACGATAATCTCTGACATACTGCAAGACTGCTCAGAGCATCGGCCAGTTGGAAGATATATCACAGCGAAACAACAGCCCGCAGCGCTGCCCGGAGTTCGCGAGCGATGGAAGTTCATCGAGCCGACTCTCCGCAAAGCTCCTTTCATAAAGATGGTTCCAATGATCGGCAGTCTGGGCTGTCCCTACACTTGCAGTTTCTGCATAGATTCGGTCATACCGTATCAGCCACTTGATTTCGATGTGATGAGGGAGGATTTGCAATTCCTGTTGCAAAAGTTCAAGCGCCCGCTTGTCGGCTGGCACGACCCGAACTTCGGAGTCCGCTTCGACGACTACATGAACGCGATAGAAGAAGCCGCGCCGCCCGACAGCTTCGACTTCATCGCTGAAAGCAGCCTGTCTTTGCTGTCTGAATCTCACTTGAAGCGTCTCAAACAAAACGGATTTAAGGCGCTGCTGCCCGGCATTGAATCGTGGTATGACCTGGGCGGCAAATCGAAAACCGGCAAGATGAAGGGGATGAACAAGGTCGAGCAGGTCTCTGACCACGTCAACATGATCTTGAGATACATACCCTATATACAAACCAATTTTGTGCTGGGACTCGATACGGATGAGGGAGCCGAACCGTTCGAGCTGACGAAGCGATTTGTTGATCTTGCGCCGGGCGCGTTCCCCGGTTATTCGCTGCTCTCCGCGTTTGGGCAGGCCGCGCCGCTCAACCTCGAATACCAGCGGGCCGACCGCATTCTTCCATTCCCCTTCCACTTCCTGAACAACAATCAAGCCATGAACGTGAAGCCAAAGAATTATTCATGGCCTGACTTTTATGAGCGCGTGATTGATCTTACCAGCTACACATATTCCTGGCGCGCAATCGTTAAACGCTTCAATGCGACTCGCGGAATGATTCCGCGCTGGATGAATGTGGTTCGGGCTGTATCGTCGGAAGGCTTTGGCCGAATCAAGTATCATACGGAGGTGCGGCGACGGCTCGACAGCGACCGGCAACTCCGGCGCTATTTCGAGCGGGAGACGAGCGAGCTTCCGCAGTTTTATCTGGATCAGGCGCGAAAAGATCTGGGGTCGTTGTGGGAATGGCTGCCCGAAGGAGCTATGCGCCACGACCCGAACGCCTATCTCAAATCAATGGGCGCAGAGCGACACTTATCATCCGATCAAGGTTATGAAAGCGGCCCTGAAATAATTTCGTTGCGGCTTTGATTTTATACTGCCTCAGTCCCCAGCATCTTGGCAGTCGTTTTGCCGATTTGCTCTGACACCTTGAAGATAGATCTTAAAGTGAAAAGTCCGAACAGGCGATGATCGCCCACGGCTTGCAATCCGGCTGACGCGATGCAACCGCATTGCGAGCAATCCGGGGTGCCTCCAAACTGGCATGGGCTGATGCGGCCTTTCAGGTCAGCCGTCAAATTCAAGGTCGTGCGCGAGAAGATACATTCATCGGGCGATTTCGGAGGATTGCGATAGCCCTTTACAACCGAATCGGGCATAACCAGTTTTGGGAAAATGCTTCTTAGTCTTACCAGTTCCGTCAGGACTTCTTCGCGCGCGCGCGGCGTCAGAATCTCTTCACCTTCAGCGCCGATCTGCGGAGTAAACAGGCTGAACCATACCTGTTTTACTTCCTCCTTGCTCGACCAGAAAGACATGAAATCTTCAAAATATTTCGGGCGACCGACCATCTGGCCCGTCACCGTGCAATGCACAGTGATGTGATGTCCTACAATAGATTTCAAAATCCGGTCGTAGGTCGCAGGCGTTCTTCGGACATCGTGTTCCGGCTGAAGCCCGTCTATCGAAACGACGATGAAGAGGTCTTTTATCTTGCTCCAGTGTTTTGGAATTTCGCGCACGGCGCTGGTTACAAGCTGCACGGCTATTCCCATCTCGCTCAGTTTTGGCAGTATAATATCCAGCTCGCGAAAACGGACTAGAGGTTCGCCCCCGACGATTGAGATGTGCAGCGGGCGATAGCGGCGCGCGAGATCCATCATGCCATCAACTAACTGATCGCCTCTGTAGTCAGAGAGCGTTCTGAGCGGCCCTAGCTGATGAAGGTGTTCAGGCTCGTAAGCGTAACAACCCGGGCAGCGAAGCGGACACTCGCGAGTAATCTCGACTGATAATGACGGATATTGACCGCTTAAAATTCGCCCCCACGCATGGATAACATCACTTTTTTTCAAGAAAGCCTCTCTTCTGCCCTTTTAATTACCGGACCTGATTTATATGAGCCACCGCTTTACCTTATCACCTGCATTATGAATAGTCCAAAAATAATTGGCAGGGACGCTGAAACCCGCTGAAACTATACGGATAATCCTCAACTCAATATGAATTACGCCTGTGGATGCATGTCTTCGCCTCTGATATGATGGCGGGCGGCACTACGATGAACAAAGACCGTATCATTCGCTATGCGCTTTTGATAAGCGTCGCTTTCAATCTGTTTGGCGCTTTGCTTTTTGCATTCCCGGCATCCCCGCTCGGCCAGTTCGCCGGACTGCCTGTTCCGGTTCCCACTCTCTACAGCATGA
>DATEKX010000705.1:0-3259 GCA_035277165.1 Blastocatellia bacterium
AATCACATTTATCACGGAGGAAATCACTCAATGTTAAAAAAATTACTCTACACCGCTGTAGCTGCGGTGATATTTTTGCTGCCGACTAATGCGGACGCGCAGACGAAACTGCTGCGCTTCCCCGACATTAACGGCGACAAAGTCGTGTTCACTTACGGAGGCGACCTGTGGACTGCGCCCGCGACGGGCGGCACGGCAACGCATCTTACTTCTCATCCCGGTGTGGAGACATTCGCCAAGTTTTCGCCCGACGGGAAATGGATAGCCTTCACGGGTCAGATTGACGGAGACGAACAGGTTTACGTTATGCCTGTAACAGGCGGCGCTCCAAGGCAATTGACTTACTATCCGGCGCGCGGGCCGCTCACCCCGCGCTGGGGCTATGACAATCAGGTGTACGGCTGGACTGGCGACGGCAAGCGCGTGATCTTTCGTTCCCTGCGCGATTCATGGACATTGCCTATCGCACGGCTTTACAGCGTTTCAGTTGAAGGCGGGCCAGCCGAGCCGCTCCCTATGCCCGAAGCAGGTTCGGGAGATTATTCACCTGACGGGACAAAGATAGCCTACTCGCCACAGTCGCGCGACTTCCGCTCTGAGAAGCGATATGGCGGCGGCATGGCGAATGTGCTCTACATATTCGACGTGAAATCCTATGATGCCAAGCGCATCAGCGAAGGCCCGCGTGCGAGTCGCGATCCGATGTGGATCGGAAACACCATCTACTACGACTCTGACCGCGACGGCCATTTCAATCTTTATGCTTATGACATTCCATCGGCGAAGACCTCGCAGGTGACCTTCAACAAGACGTGGGACGTCAGGTGGCCTTCGAGCGATAATGATAGCCGCATAGTCTATGAACTGAACGGCGAGCTTCAGGTGTTCGATACGAAAGCGAAGAAGAACACGGCGCTTGCCATCAACGTTCCTGACGAAGGACTCAATCGCCGCCCGAGCCGTGTGTCAGCCGCTAACCTGATTGAAGATATATCGCTCAGTCCTAAAGGTGAGCGCGTGTTGTTTACTGCGCGCGGCGACATCTTCTCTGCGCCTGCTGAAAAAGGGCCGACGCGCAACCTGACTCATTCATCGAACGCGCACGACAAGTTTGCGCGCTGGTCGCCCGACGGGTCGAAGATAGCTTTCATCTCGGATAAGAGCGGCGAAGAAGAAGTATGGCTTGTCACGCAGGACGGCTCGACTCCGCCTGAGCAGATCACCACGGGTGGCCGCGCTATGCGTTACGCGCCCGAATGGTCTGCCGACGGCAAGCGCATCGCCTTCACCGACAAAGACGGAAAGGTTTTCATCCTGACGCTTGCTGACAAAAAAGTTACGGAGATTGCCGACTCGACAGCCGGACAGGTCAGGGATTACGTGTGGTCGCCTCGCGGCAATCACCTCGCATTCAGCCTTCCGATATCAATTAATTCTCGCGCGGTCTTCGTCTGGAGCGCGAACGACAACAAAGTGCGAAGAGTTACAGACGGAACATTCAATGCCTACGGCCCGGCGTGGGACCCGCAGGGAAATTATCTCTATTACCTGAGCGACCGCGAATTCGCGCCGCAGATTTCTTCCATCGAATTCAACTACGCGCTCAACCGCGAGACGAACATCTACGCGATGGCGCTTCGCAAAGATGTGAAGAATCCTTTCCCGCCCGAAAGCGATGAAGTCACGGTATCGAAAGAAGGCGAAGAGGCTCAAAAAGACGAACGCCCGAAGCCGAAAGACGAAGGCAAACCGGAAGAGCCTAAAGAGCCTGTCAAAGACATCAATCGCGAATTGAAACCAGCCTCCGCCGACGCAAGCAAACAGCAGGAAGCAGCGCGTCCGGGCGGCGGTCAGCCTGCTCAAGGGGCAAAGCCTGCCGGTGACCTCGTCATTGATTTTGACGGCATCACGGGCAGAGTTACGCGCGTGCCCGTGCAGGCAGACAACTACGGCGGGCTTGGTGTAAAGCAAGGCTTCCTGATCTATGGCGTCGGCCCTGCCTTTTACTACGGCAGGCAAGGCGACCGCCCGACAGTGCTGAAAATCTTTTCGATGAAAGACCGCAAAGAGACTGTACTGGCCGAAGAGATTCGAGGCTACTTGCTTTCAGACGATGGCTCGAAACTGCTTGTGGCTCAAGGGCCGGGCTTCGCTTTGATGGATGCCATGCCGGGTGGTGATAAGGCGAAGAAGCCTGTTTCGACTTCCGGCCTGCAGGCTGACCGCGTGCCTGCCGAAGAATGGGAAGAAATATTCAACGAAGTGTGGCGGCGCTATCGCGACTGGTTCTACGTTACGAACATGCACGGCTATGACTGGGAGGCATTGCGCGATCAGTACAAGCCTCTGCTTCAATACGTCGCGCATCGTTCGGACCTGAACTACGTCATCAGCGAGATGATTTCTGAATTGACCATCCAGCACGCTTACGTCGAGGGTGGCGATTTTCAATTGCCGCCTCGCCCGCGAGTGGCGCTCCCGGGCGCGCGATTCGAAATTGATAAGGCTTCGGGCCGTTATCGCATAGCGAAGATATTCGACGGCGCGAACGAAGAGGAAATCTATCGCTCACCGCTCAGAGAAGTCGGAGTGAAAGCTTCCACAGGCGATTATGTGATGGCTGTCAACGGCGAAGATCTGAAAGGCACGGATGACATATACCGCCTGCTCAGAAACAGAGCTGATAATCCCGTTCAACTGACATTGAGCAAGACGGCTTCGCTCAATGGCTCGTGGACTACTTCGTATCGCCCGGTCACAGACGAAGGCAAGCTGATCTATCTGGATTGGGTAGACGGCAATCGCCGCAAAGTGGAACAGATGTCGGGCGGGCGGATTGGTTATCTGCACGTGCCTGACATGGGCGCAGATGGTATTCGCGAATTCATCAAGTGGTACTATCCGCAGTTGAACAAGGAAGGGCTCGTCGTTGACGTGCGCGCCAACGGCGGCGGAAACGTTTCGCGAATGCTGATCGAGCGATTGCGCCGCAAAGTGCTCGCATTGAACTACAGCCGCACGGGTGATGAAGCGAACACCTATCCAGATGGCGTTTTCATCGGCCCGATGGCTGCGATTCTGGATGGGAACTCGTCTTCCGACGGCGACATCTTCCCCGCTATGTTCCGCGAGGCAGGGCTTGGGCCGCTGATCGGCAAGCGTTCGTGGGGTGGAGTGGTTGGAATCAGCAACCGAGGCCCGCTGCTTGACGGCGGAGGGATTTCGGTTCCTGAATCCGGCATGACAAATACTAAAGGAC
>DATEKX010000706.1:0-3002 GCA_035277165.1 Blastocatellia bacterium
GAAACAACTTTGGGATGAGTCGCGCGCACGTGGTTTCGAGTTGGCCTAAAAACCTGACGAGCCGCTTGTGCTCTCAGAGCGTGTTTTAAAATACGAGAATTCAACCCGCGAAGCGGGTGTCAGATTAGAGCGCGTTTTGACATGTTGGCGTTCAACCCGCGAAGCGGGTGTCAGACTGCAGCCCATATCGCCAGATATGGGTATACGGGCCATAGACTCTACACAAGCCCGCCTAGCGGGCGACAGACATCATTACCTGATACTCTATCGCCCGCTAGGCGGGCTTAATGCTATGGACTTATGTTAACCCACATCTTCGGATGTGGGCTTTATGCTTTAGCCCGCTACGCGGGCTGCTATATGCTGTCGCTCGCTACGCGGCTGCTTCAAATCGCTGCCGCATTTCAAATCACGCTCTCAAGCCTGCGCTATTCAGTTTTCAATGCAGCCTTGACCTTCGCCCACGATGAAGACTCCAACCAATCAAGACCGTCTTGAACCTTGGTGGTCTTTTTCGTTGACGGGTCGTACAGATACATTCCTCTACTTGTGATCGTGAACATGAGCACGCCGAATTTATCGGCTACTTGCCTGTCGGCGGACTGAGGCTTCGGGCTGGAACTGTTCGGATGAGTATGAACGATTGCGACAGCCGCAGGATGCCAGTTGAAGGTAAAACTTTTGTATTCGTTTGTTGCGCCCATTGATCTTGCGCTATAGCTGCCGTCGGCCATACGCAGTATCAGCAAGACGCTCTCTTGCGTTGTCGTGCCGTTGCCGGAACTCCTCCACGCATCGCGGAATTTATCAACGACATGATCATCGAATTTCGACAGGACAAAATCTCTGGTTATCGGCTTGCGAGCGACCGGGCTTGCTCGCTCGACGTTCGTATGCGTTTCCGCAACGGTATTATTTCCGGGGCCATAATAGAAGGGGCCGATGAGGGCGTTGAAGGTTTGCGCTTGAGAAATCGAACAGCTAAAGGCGAGTGCGATGGCGATCAGGCAGGATATTCTTTTCATAACCCAACTCCAACAAAGGAGAATTGTTCGGAGGGCACTTTTGCCTGCGGGTTCCGCCTCGACGCGCGGGCTTGTTGTGGTTGGAGTTTAAGTGGATTGCTGTTTTAGAAGAACAACTTTGGGATGAGCCGGAGACGGCTTTGTGATGAGTTGACCGAAATCAATGACGAGCCACGCGCCCGTATTAAATCAAACGCCGTTAAAGCGGGCGGCCTAATAGCTCGTGCAGTTTTTCTCTATAGCTGCGAGATAAAGTCAGTTGAACTCCTTCGCGCAAAATGATTCGATATTCGCCGTGAAACCACGCTTGTAGTTCCTGTATGCGATCAACATTTACGATGGCCGAGCGATGCACACGCACAAATCGTTTGGGATCAAGCTGGCCTTCGAGCGCGCTGATTGTGTCTCTGAGAAGGTACGACTCTTTGCCCGCGTGAAGCCGCACATAATTGCCTTCTGCTTCGAGCCAGTCAATATCATCCGTCTTAACAAAGAAGACATGGCCGTTCATCTTTATAACTAATCGCTCAAGGTGTACGGGCTTTGATTTAATCTCTTCAAGCGCGCTCAGTATTCTTTCGGTGATATTTTCGCTCTTTTCATTTTGAATATGAGCTTTCGCGCGCAGCAAAGCTTTTTCAAATCGCTCTTGATCAAAAGGCTTGAGCAAGTAATCGAGCGCGTATACTTCAAATGCGCGCACGGCATATTGATCATATGCCGTAACGAAAATAATGGCTGGAATTCGTTCAGGTCCCAACTCTTCGAGCACAGCAAAGCCATCTTTGCCCGGCATCTCGACATCGAGAAAGACTAAATCAGGCGTTTGCCGTTCGATTGCTTCTATGGCTTCATCGCCGCCCGCGCACTCTCCTATGATTTCAATTTCGGAATCAGTTTCCAGAATGTCGCGAATTCTTTCGCGAGCAAGCGGCTCGTCATCCACTATTAGCGCTCGTATACACTTCTCCCCAGGCATGTCCTTGCTCCTTCACGTTCTTTAACGAAGGGTTATTCTATTCGGTTCGATTTTGATTTGAAGGAGGTTCGGTCAATCTGCTTTGAATGGTATTTCGAGCGTGACGGTCAGCCCGCCTTTGGCTGTGTTGGCAAGGTCGAGGCGTTGTTGAACGCCATAGAGTTGCTGCAATCGCGCTTGTGTATTCGACAGCCCGACGCCTTCTTTTAATATGCGCCCCGTGTTTCCATTTGAAGATAGTCCGGGCCCGTTGTCAGTCACCTGCACTTGAAGCGTGCCGTTAAAGCGTCGCGCTTCTATTTCGATGTGGCCGGGTTCGGTTCGCGGCGCTATGCCGTGTCGAATTGCATTTTCGACAATCGGCTGCAGAATCAGATTCGGCAATCGCGCGTTCAAAGCTTGCTGTTCGATTTCCATGTGAACGGTCAGCCGGTCTTTGAAACGTATGCGTTCGATGTCGAGATAGGATTTAAGAAATTCAAGCTCCTGTTGAAGAGAGACTTCCTGCGCGCCCGCGCTATCGAGCGTCAGGCGCAAAAAATCTCCGAGCCTCGCGATCATCTTATCTGCGGCATTAGGGTCTTTGTGTACGAGCGCGGAAACAGAGTGGAGCGTGTTGAAGAGAAAGTGCGGATGAAGCTGCATCTTCAGCGCTTCGAGTTGCGCATGCGCGAGTTGCGCTTCCAGTTGCGAGGCTTTTACCTCTCCTTCTCGATAGCGGCGATGATAATTGAAAGCGAAACTGACCAGCAGAATCAGCCAGTAGATCATCGAGCCGTAATCGAAAAACAGATAGCCGTTGAAAAACAGTTGGCTTATCGAAAGGTTCTGATTCGTATTGAAGGCAAAGTATATAAAGATCAGGTCACGGAAAGCTTGCGTCAAAAATCCGATGATTAACGAAGCAAAAACGTGAACCGTCAGGCTGCGGTGCAACTGTCCCCGTTCGAGCGGAAAGCGCCGAGCAAGCCATAGAGTCAAAGGAGTTAGCGCCGCCC
>DATEKX010000707.1:0-7188 GCA_035277165.1 Blastocatellia bacterium
GCATCGGATGCGGCTTCAACCCAAGATCAGTTATGACCTTCACTACTTCTTCCACCTGCCGGTCGGTGGCATCGTGTTTCATTACTATCAACATGGCAACTCTCCTCTTTCGCAGACGGACTTCTCAATTGATTGTATAGCTGTCTGGTGCGCTTGAAGCAACATTACATCACATTCGCTCTGGAACTTCTATGCCGAGCACATCAAGCGCCGCAATCAACTGCCTGCGGGCGATTGCCGTTATGGAAACCAGAAGCGCGCGCCGCGCCGCGTCCTGTTCAGACAGTATGTGATAGTTGTGATAAAAGAGGTTGAACGCTTTTGCCAGTTGAAAAGCCCACTTCGCAACTATCGAAGGCTCAAGCGCGGTGACAGCGCCTCGCACAACCTCCGACAACCTCGCCGCCAGATACACGAGTGACCATAGATCATCGCCCGCCGAACCTTCGAGCATTTCGTTGATTCGTTCGCGCTGAATGCTTTGAATATCGTTGACTGTCAGATCAAGACCAGCGTCCGCCAGCTTGCGAAATATCGAATTAGCGCGAACGACCGAATATTGAATGTATGGCCCTGTCTCGCCGTCGAACGCGAGCGCTTCTTTCAAGTCGAACGCGATTATAGAATTGCGCGAATACTTCAGCAGAAAATATCTCAGCGCGCCGATAGCAATTTTGTGCGCGGTGTCGAGCTTGTCTTGCTCGCTCAGATCGGCGTGACGGCTTGCGACTTCTGCTAACGCGCTCGCTTCAAGCTGGTCAATGAAATCGTCAATCTTCACACCAAGCCCTTTGCGACCCGACATGCTGACTGCGCCGCGCTTCAGGTCTTCTTCCGATAACTGCTGCCCAAGCCGCTCGGCTGTCGCAGCCGTGAGCGTCACTTTTTCGTAGCCGAGATGTGCGCTGCGCTCGACTCTCTCGTTGCGCTCGACTGCCATCACGCCCAGCTTGACGTAGTGCTGCGGGTAAGATTGGCCTATGTCAATCACGTTGAAGTAAGCCGCGCCGTTTCCGAACGGCTGATGATTCGGATCATTCTCGTTTGCATCAGAGGTCGTGATCCATGCGACGTGGTTGTCCGGGTACGTGCGAAAAGGCTTGTAGTAAAAATCCAGATCAAGCTGGCCGAGCTTCCACAGGTGAAACGCTATGTCCTTGCCCGTGTAGGTGACTGTGCCGTTTGAGCGCACGATCACTTTGTCGGCTTCGTGCTCGGACTCTTCATCCTGATCGCGGCTGTCTTCCTCTTCTGCGCGCATCACCCAGCAACCTGCAAGCTTGCCTTCGGTAGCAAGCTCGATTGCGCCGCGCTCTTTGAGCAACTCGAAAGCCTTATTCCAGATGTGAAGGTGAATGACATCGGATTCGCGCGGCAGCAAATCGTACTTGATGCCCACGCGCAGCATCGTGTCGAGATGGCAGCCGAGAATTCTTGTAGAGATGTAATCAGCCATTTCGTAAATCTCGCCCGTGTGGTCTTCGAGTCTTTGCAAAACGTATGAGCGAAGTTGATTCCGCGCGCGGTCTTCTTCGTAGAAACCGCCTACGCGAGCGTACAAATCCCAGCAGTAATAATCGAACCTGTCGTTTATCGCTTTGATCTCTTCCAGAGTTTTCTCTTCCATGTATTTGAAGCCGACAACGACATCTGCGACCTGCACGCCCGTGTTATCAATGTAGTTCTGTACTTCAACGGTTTCACCCGCCGCGCGCAGCAGCCTGACTGTCGTATCGCCCAACACGGCGTTGCGCAGGTGGCCGATGTGCGCTGCCTTGTTCGGATTGATAGCCGTGTGTTCGACGATTAATTTGCCGCCCAGTTGCGGAGCCGCCTGTTGCGCTTCGCCTGTTGCGTTCAGCAGATAGTTGGCTCGGTCAAAGAATACATTGACGTAACCCGCGCCCGCTGTTTCAACGCGAGCTACGCCTTCGACTCCGCGCATCTCTTCTGCGAGTTGCGAAGCGATGTCTCTTGGATTTTGCTTCTGGCCTGTCGCGGCCTTCAATCTCTTTGCAATCTCGAACGCGACTGGGAAAGCCAGATCGCCAAGCTCTGTGCGCGGAGGCACTTCGATGTTGAACTCCGCGAGATCAATTTCAAACAATTTCCTGATGGCCGAGCGTAATCGCTCGCGCACTGCTTCTTGAATAGTCATTTCCCGATTGACTCCTGATGTTGAATCATAAGGATGGCTTTCTGCCATCGAATTGAATCGAAAATATTATCAGCCGATATGCGCTTTTGAAAGCAACGTTTGACTTTGCGCTGTGCGGTTTATAGCATACTGGTTTCACCTGGAGGTGTGAAACTCGCTGTGGTGCTAACAGAAGTCACAGACGAACTGCTGAGTATTTTCGACAGCGCGCAACGGGTCGCTGTGCTGACGGGCGCGGGCATATCCGCCGAAAGCGGCGTGCCTACGTTTCGCGGAGGAGGCGGCACGGAAATCTGGACGTGGCGCGGGCGACCTATAACCGAATTGTCTTCAGCCGAATTAATTGCGACTGATCCGAAACTTGTTTGGGAGTGGTTCGATTATCGTCGCGGGATGCTGACAAGCGTTCAACCTAACGCGGGCCATTACGCGCTGGCAGAATGGGAGCAGAGGTTTTCTGAGTTCACGCTGATTACGCAAAACATTGACGACCTGCATCGCGCTGCCGGAAGCCTCAACGTGCTCGAAGTTCATGGCAACATCTGGCGCGCGCGCTGCCTTCGCTGCGCAAGCGTGTTTGAAGCACGCGAAACGCCGCTCGATCAGAACCCGCCGCTCTGTTTTGTGTGCGGCGCGGCGGCGCGGCCCGACGTTGTGCTGTTCGGCGAGATGCTCCCTGAATCCATATTCGAGCGGGCCGAAGAAGCGTCCGCCCTCGCCGACCTGTTTTTCGTCATTGGGACTTCGGCTGTTGTCTACCCGGCGGCGAGCCTTCCGGTCGCCGCAAAACAAGCGGGCGCGCGCGTGATCGAAGTCAATCCCGAAAGGACAGACATTTCGTTCTTTGCAGACTTCACAGTGCTCGGCAAAGCTGGCGAAACATTGCCGCAATTCATCAAGGAGCGGGGCTGATGCGCGCATTGTATTTCGACTGTTTCGCGGGCGTGAGCGGCGACATGTTAATCGGCGCGCTCATTGATCTGGGCGTTGATCTTGATGCGTTAAGCAATCAATTATCATCGCTCGGATTAAGCGCCTATCAAGTGAAAGCCGAGCGCGTGAAACGTAGCGGTATTGCGGCTGTTAAATTCAACGTCGAAGTTGATGAAGGCAAGCAGCCTTCGCGCAAGCTCGCAGACATAAGCGAGATCATCAACCGAGCAGAGTTGAGCGCGCAGGTGAAAGCTCGATCCATTCAGATATTCGAGCGACTGGCCGAAGCCGAAGCGCAGGTGCACGGCTCGACGCGCGAACGAGTGCACTTTCACGAAGTCGGCGCGGTCGATTCGATCATCGATACAGTTGGCGCGATGATAGGGCTTGATATGCTCGGCGTAGATCGCTTCTTCGCATCACCGCTCAGGCTTGGGCATGGCTTGGTTCAGACGCAGCACGGATTGATGCCTGTTCCCGCGCCTGCTACGGCAGAGCTTGTGCGCGGCGTGCCTGTTTACGCGGGAGAGATCGAAGGCGAATTTGTCACTCCGACTGGCGCGGCCATCGTTACGACCTTGTGCGAAGAGTTCGGCCCGCTGCCCGAAATGGAGATAACTCGCTTGGGCTACGGCGCAGGCTCACGCGACCCGAAAGGATTTCCTAACGCGCTCCGAATTGTGATGGGCGATGTTTCAGCATCAACCGCGAAGGTTGAAAATGAATCGCTTCATCAAAACGACAGCGTTATGGTTGTTGAAACGAACATTGATGATATGAACCCGCAGGCTTACGGGTTCGTAATGGAAAGAGCTTTTGCGCTGGGCGCGCTGGACGTTTTCATTATTGCGGCGCAGATGAAGAAAGCCAGACCGGGCACACTGCTGACCGTGCTGTGTGAACCGGCGAAGACTGATTCGATCATCGATATGCTGCTTCGAGAAACGACCACGCTCGGCGTTCGATATTACGAATCGAAACGGCGATTGCTTGAGCGCGCGATTGAAACTGTTGAAACAGAGTACGGCAGTGTTCGTATGAAGGTAGCGCGGGCGGGTGATCGCACGCTACACTTTTTACCGGAGTATGATGATTGCGCGCGGCTCGCCGCAGAACACGAGAAGCCTGTGATCGAAGTGCAGTCAGCCGCAATCGCCGCATATCGCGAGAGGATGAAGAGAAGCGCACCGAATGGCGAATTCAAAGAATAATGACATCGCGCGCAAGCCGAAACGAACTTCCGTCGATCTGGAAAAGATCGAAGCAGGCGTGCGAATGATACTTGAAGGAATCGGCGAAGACCCTGACCGTCCGGGGCTTCAGGGCACACCGCGCCGCGTTGCGCTGATGTATGAAGAGATTTGCGCCGGGTTGTATAACGACCCGCGCGAGTTCATTCACGCTCTTCCGGCTGAAACACATGACGAGATGGTTATTGTGAAAGATATTCCGATATATTCCGTCTGCGAGCATCATTTGCTCCCGTTTGTCGGGGTCGCGCATATCGCCTATATCCCTAAAGGCGGGCGCATAGTCGGGCTGTCAAAGCTGGCGCGCGTGGCTGATACGCTGGCCAAAAAGCCGCAGCTTCAAGAGCGACTCACAACTCAAATAGCAGACCTCCTCTACGAAGAGCTTAGCGCGACCGGCGTGATGGTCGTCATCGAAGCCGCGCACATGTGCATGGAGATGCGCGGCGTAAAGAAGCCCGGCTCGAAGACCATCACGAGCGCCTTGCGCGGCGGATTCCTCAAAGACCCGCGCACGCGCAACGAGGCTATGTCTCTGATTCGTGATAATCACAAATAAAGGCAGTTGCAAACTACAGGCTTGAGTCGAAAGCAAGATTAAAGTAAGTAGTTTGAAACAGAAAAACTGAAGACTGATTATGGCAGAAACTTTTTACATAACGACACCTATCTATTACGCAAACTCAAAGCCGCACATAGGCCACGCTTACACCACGATGGTTGCGGATTCGATCACGCGCTTCAAACGTCAACGCGGGATTGATGCGTTCTTTCTTACGGGGACCGACGAGCACGGAATAAACATCGAGCGCGCGGCTGCCGAGCGCGGCATTCCGATCAGCGAACATATTGATGAAATGGTCAAAGAGTTTCAAACGACGTTCGCTTCGCTGGGCATTAACTACGACCGATGGATTCGCACAACCGACCCTGCGCACGAAAGCGCTGTGCAGAAGTTGTGGCAGATTCTTTTAGAGCGCGGCTACATCTACAAGGGATATTACGACGGCTGGTTCTGCGGCAATTGCAACGAGTTCAAAGATGTCGAAGAGGACATAGAAAATCCGCTGTGCCCGCTGCACGACCGCCCGCTCGACAAAGTTTCGGAAGAGAGTTATTTCTTCAAACTCTCTGAGTTTCAACAGCCCTTGCTTGATCTGTATGACTCAAACCCCGGCTTCGTTCAACCTGATTCGCGGCGCAATGAAGTCCGCTCTTTCGTTGCGGGCGGGCTGAAAGATTTATCGGTCAGCAGAGTCTCGGTCAAGTGGGGAATTCCCGTGCCGGGCGATGAAAAGCACACTATGTATGTCTGGCTCGACGCCCTGTCGAATTACATCACGGCTCTGGGGTGGGGCAATGACAAATACGACGGCTTTGATCGGTACTGGCCCGCGCTTCATCTGGTGGGCAAAGACATATTGAGGTTTCATACGGTCTACTGGCCCGCATTCCTGATGGCTGTGGGCATCGAGCTGCCGCGAGGTATTCACGCTCACGGGATGTTGCTTATGGGCGGGCGCAAAATGTCGAAGACCATCGGGAACGTTATCAGAGTTCACGAACTGCTTCGATATTTTACTGCGGATATGATTCGCTACTTCATTCTGCGCGAAGTTTCGTTTGGGCAGGATGGTCATATATCTTACGAAGCTTTGATTGATCGCGTGAATTCAGACCTCGCAGACGGACTGGGCAATCTTGCGAGCCGCACACTGACGATGGTGCGAAACTATTTCGAGGGCCATCCTCCGCGCTCGTTTAATGAGGCGGCGCAAGATGCGGCGGATGTTCGAGAGCGCATTGACGAGGCGAAGCAGAAGTTCGACGAAGAGTTTGCCGCGCTCAATTTCTCGCGCGGGCTTGAAGCGGCGTGGGCGGGAATCGCCCGCGTAGACAAGTTCATCACGGACAACACGCCGTGGAAGCTCGCCAAAGACCCGTCTGAACGCGAGCGGCTGGAAAGCGTCATTGCGGTTGCATACGAAGGGCTGCGCCATCTGGTGTTGCTTGTCGCTCCTGCATTGCCCGAAAGCGCTCGCGAGATTTGGCGGCAGATGGGGCTTGCGGGCAATCCGCTCGAAATTAATCCTCGCGCCGCTGTGTGGGGCGAACCGCTGGACGTGTCGCCGATTGAAAAAGTCAATCCGGCATTTCCGAAACTCAACAAGGAAAAGATCATGTCAGATATAGAAAATCAAAATGAGCAGACCGCAGCAGCAACCGAACCGGCAAGCTCTCAAGCACAGCAGCCAGTCGCACCCGAAACCGCAAAAGTAGAGGCGGCAGCAAACACGGCAGGCGCGACTCAAGCCGCCGCGCCGCCGACCGACAGCAAGATTCAAATAGACGACTTTGTAAAAGTAGAGTTGCGCGCAGCGACTGTTCTTGAAGCCGAGCGCGTGCCGAAAGCAGACAAGCTGTTGCGATTGCTGATTGATGTCGGAGAAGCCGCGCCGCGCCAGATATTGGCGGGCATCGCACAGCATTATGCGCCGGAAGATGTCGTCGGGCGCAAGATCATCATCGTTGCTAATCTTGCGCCGCGCAAGCTGCGAGGATTGGAATCAAACGGCATGTTATTGGCTGCGTCGGTTGGCGAAGATGGCCGACCCGTGCTCGCGACCTTTGGCGAAGATGTGCCAAACGGCACGCGGTTGAAATAGTGTTGGAGCACGATAGCTCCGTAGGAGCGACCTGTCTATAGCAGCAATTGAGCAATTGATTCGTAGCTCCGTAGGAGCGACCTCTGAGTCAACAGGTCGCTCCTACGGAGCTGCAAGAAATATTACGAACGCTGTAACTATAGATAGGTCGTCCGTAACGGGACTAACGAATCTTCTCGTA
>DATEKX010000708.1:0-8896 GCA_035277165.1 Blastocatellia bacterium
TCTGATTTTAAAAAGTGTTGTTTCAATTCCAGCGCAAACCTCGTTTTCTGACGGCGACTGTCCGAGACTAAAAAATGGCTTTTAAATCGCTTCCGCTCCGCCCTTGAAAGCTCTCCGTATACGTATCTGTCTATCAATTCACGCTCTGCGACGCACAAGGCTTCATAAAGATCGTCATCAGCGAAATACAGATTTTCGAGTTCAAGCCTTTTCCTTTCCGACAGCTTTCCCAGCAGATAGCGGATCAAAGTCGCTTCTTTTACAGCACGGCGTTTCAAAATTTGCTCGCTCATATGTATTGGTTAAAACTAAAATCCATTTCGTTTGCTTATTTACCGAAGCGCTTACCTATGCAGTCTTCGAGTTTTTTTCTTATTCGAAACACGCGAATTCTCAATGCATTCAGAGGCATTCCTCTCTGCTCCGCCAGTTCTTTTCTATTCTTCACTTTAGCGGCAGCTTCTCCCTGATAGTATTCAGTAATTAATTCACGCTCTTCATCAGAAAGCTCTTGCAAACATTTGCTCAGGTATTCTTCTTTCTGCTCAATCAATATTTTTTCCATTTCTTCTATCTCCCTCTCGGTAGGATCACTGAAAGGATCATTCCAGTGGGGCAGGTCGTCCAGAGAAATAGGATATTTTTTCTTTTCTTCCCAATATTCCATCAAAATATTTCCAGCTACGGCCAAAAAATACCGGGACGGGTCTTCTGTGGAAATCTCAAGCCCTTCATCAAGCTTCCTTGCGACACGATATATAGTTCTATCGGCGTATTCTTCGGGAAGATGGCAGCGGTGGCTCTCAAAAAAAGTTATAAGCTTCTGGCGCAGCAGCTCAAGTTTATGGCCCGCTATGTCTCGATCAGAGTGAAAACATGCCAGCAATCTATTAAGCGACTCTTCGGTCATCTCCCATTTTTTTCGGGGTCGAGCCATCTTTAAGCTTTTACTGCTATCGTTTTTTGGAAAGTCAAACTGTGTAAGGCCGGATAAGAATTATCATACTTCACAACCAAGACATCCCACGCCTCTGCTGCGAACCAGCCGTATGTAATCACAACTCCCATGTGAGCGCAAGAGACAATTGGTTGAGCGCGCAAGTTTTGAAATCTTCCCACTCACCCGTCAATCCGCTACTATCTCGGCTGCTCTTCAACTTCTTTCACAGGCTGCTGCTCTGCTCATTGCGCTGATTGCAAGCTCAGGTTTTCAGTCCGGGTTACGGCGGGCGACGAAGAGTTTCGCGCGGGCGAAATCGTCATCGAACTTAAACCCGGCGCGATCATTGAAGCCGTCAACGAGCGCCATCGCACAACCACGATACAACAAATCTACGGGACGAACTTCTACAGGCTCAGAACACCAAGCGGCAAGAAGGAAAAGAAGCGGCGCAAGCGGCTCAAAAAAGACATTGATGTTTTGAGCGCGTCGCTGAACCCTATCGTCACAAGTCCGAGCCTGCTTGCGCGAGTGACCGTGAGCTTTCCCGATGGATTTGCCAAGCCCGGATTCACGCTCGCCGATTTCCAGTCGCAGTCTGCTCTATTTGATTTGCTGCGGCTTGAAGAAGTGAAGCGACGTTCTCGCGGTCGCGATGTGGTCGTCGCAGTGATTGACACAGGTATTGACTACGCGCATCCTGCGCTCGCTGCAAACTTGTGGAAAGACGCGCGCAGCAATGCAGACATCGAAGACGACTTCATTGATAATGACGGCGATGGGCTTGTTGATGATGCGCGCGGATGGGATTTCGTAGACAACGATAACGATCACATGGAAACGGCAGCCGACCCGGAAACGACTGTCGCGGGTCACGGCACTTTCATCACAGGAATTATCGCGACGATTGCGACCGAATGCCGCTGTGAGCGCGATTCATAGCTTCAGTTCATCAAGTACGAGGATTTGCAATTCGATTACACTTTGCGACATCGTACTAATGCTGCCATTTTAACGAACTTCATAGCGAAACGGTGAAGGAGTTTATGAAGCGCGACCTGTGCTGCCAAATCCGCCTTCGCCGCGCGTGGTCTCGTCCAGTTCTTTAACTCTAAGGAGAGTGGTTTCCTCGACTTTTTGAATCACCAACTGCGCGATGCGGTCGCCGCGATGGATGTGAAGCGGCTCTCGTTTGTCCGTGTTAATCATTATCACGGCTATCTCGCCGCGATAGCCTGCATCAATCAAACCCGGCGAGTTCACACACGAAATACCATGTCGCGCAGCCAGCCCGCTGCGTATCAATACGAATCCCGCATACCCGCGCGGTATCGCTACTGCTATTCCTGTTGGTATAGTTGCGCGCTCGCCCGGTTCGAGCGTGAAGTCTATGCGGCTCGGCAGGTCAAGCCCCGCATCGCCTTCGTGCTGGTAGCGCGGCATCGCCAGGCTTTCGTCAAGCAGTTTGATCTTCAGTTCTATCATTATCTTGTCGGCTTTCATCTCGTGGTTGGTCTTTTCTGAATCGAACCGTAATTTTATGGCAGCGCTCGCCAGCCTACAAGCCGATTCAATTATAGAAGGAGCGATTATACGTGCGACTCGCTTTTACAGACGAGAACATAATTTTACATATCCAACATGTCCACCTGCCAGCCAATGAGATATTTCATACATTTAAATTGCATACTTTCGTATTTCGTGCTACATTTGCGCGCATCGAGCAAGCACGCGGGCGGGCAGAAGTATCCTGGTCGCCGCAACAAATCGTCCTGTTCAGAGTGGGGAAAAAAGTAGCGATAAGATAGTCGTTTCTGCGACTTCAGCATTATCGCATAAGGTTGATTTCTGCCCACAGGAACGGGCGCGGACGATCAGCCATTAAGTCCAGGCATCGCAACACTTGTCTGGTTAACACTACGGCCACAACTCGGAAATTAGGAGGAGAAAATGAAAAACCCAACTCAGGTATGGCGACGCGCGATAGCAGTATTCACGCTTCTGGTGATGGCATCAACTGGTGTCATTGCCGGTCAACCCAAAAAAGATAAGAAGAGCATAGACGAGATAGTAGCCGATGTGCTCCGTGCGCCCCGATCTTCAAACGAGATCAACAGCCCGGCAGATTCGCCGGTCGCGATACTCGATTCGAATTCTACGGAAATATCTCGCAGCACGCTCCGCAAGCTCACCGGAACGGAGACTTCGGCTGCGAAGGCCGTGTCCTATCCACAGGTAACACTGTTGAACAGCTCTAACAGAGCCGTGAAAGAAGTGCTGTTGCTCCTCACCAACAAAGCAACCGGCACGAGGACGCGATTGAAGGTCGGCGGCATCAACATCGCGCCTCATGAAACATATGTCGTAGAGCGCGAGAAGTGGATGGTTCCGGCCCTGATCGGAATCAAGCCTCCAAAGGCCGGAGAGCAGCCCAGAACGCTTTCTATGAAAGATACTCTGCGCTACGACTCCAACCGCGTGTGGATGCTGGGCAGCGCGGCTGACTTGTCCGTCGCGGTAGCTCTTGTTGAACAAGATAATGGCAACAGATGGGACATCCTGCGCGGGGCCAAGGTTAGCGATCGGCATCCGTCGAAAACCCAAACCCTTCAATCGGAGAAAACCGACGATGTTACTAAGCCCGCTGACGACGAATTGCCAGCGCCCGTAGAAGGATGCTGGTGTCAAGGCACCGTCATTTGCTTTGAAGACGGCTCGTGGATTTGCTGGGGTACTTGTTACAACTGCACTTTCGAGGATTGTGCGATCTGCGCGATAGTAGGCTGCACGGTCACCTGCTGGATCATAATGGATTAGACTCTAAGAGTGCGGCGAGGTCGTGGCTTCGCCGCACTCTTTTCTGCATGGCTGTAGTTCAAACCTGCGATTTTCTCGCAAGCACTTTGAAGGTAAACGAATACTGATTCTTTTCATCGGCGGCG
This sequence comes from Blastocatellia bacterium, assembly GCA_035277165.1. GTDB lineage: Bacteria > Acidobacteriota > Blastocatellia > UBA7656 > UBA7656 > DATEKX01. Next base: position 3,883 of record DATEKX010000708.1, read on the forward strand.
CGATGCTCGCTTTCCACCTCTATCCATTCACAGCTATCCCACTCTGGAAAGAAAGTGTCTGCTTCGCTATCGGCGTGAACCAGAGTCAAATACATGCGGTCTGTTACTCCAAACATCTGAGCATAGATTTCAGCGCCGCCGCAGACAAACAGTTCGCTTTCGCCTCTTTCTCGCGCGAGGCTGATAGCGTCGGAAATCGAGTGCGCGATGAAGCAGCCTTCGGGCACAAAACTTTCGCTGCGAGTGACTATGATCATCTGTCTTCCGGGCAGGAGCTTGCCGATAGACTCGAATGTTTTTCTCCCCACAATTATGTGGTGGCCCATGGTCAACTCGCGAAACCTTTTCAAGTCGGACGACAAGCGCCAGGGCAAGCGACCGGCTTTGCCTATTCCGCGCTTTTCATCCATCGCAACCAGAAATGAAATGATCACACTGCCACCTCGGCTTTTATGTGCGGATGCGGTTCATAGCCTGAAAGCTCAAAATCAGAGTAGTCGAATTCAAATATCGATTTGACCGATGGATTGATCTTCATCAGCGGAAGCGCGCGCGGCTTGCGCGTAAGCTGCAAGCGGGCTTGTTCGAGATGATTCGAGTAGAGATGCGCATCTCCGAGCGTGTGAACAAACTCGGCGGGCTTGAGGTCGCAGACCTGAGCGATCATCATCGTCAGCAGCGCGTAGGATGCGATGTTGAACGGCACGCCCAAGAAAATATCAGCCGACCTTTGATAAAGCTGGCAAGAGAGATGACCGTCCGCGACATAGAATTGAAAGAGCAGATGGCAGGGCGCAAGCCGCATCTTTGAAAGCTCGCCCACATTCCACGCGTTGACAATCAATCGCCTCGAGTCAGGAGTGGATTTAATCTGCTCGATAAGCTGGCTGATCTGGTCTATTGTTCGCCCGTCAGATGACCGCCAGGCTCGCCATTGTGCGCCGTAAACAGGGCCTAAATCGCCGCGCTCGTCAGCCCATTCATTCCAAATATTCACGCCGTGCTCTTGCAGATATTTGATATTGGTGTCGCCTCTGAGAAACCAGAGCAACTCGTAGATGATGGATTTCGTATGCAGTTTCTTGGTCGTCAGCAGTGGAAAACCTTCGCTGAGATTGAATCGCATTTGATAGCCGAATGTGGATAGAGTGCCTGTTCCCGTTCGATCACCTTTTTTCGTCCCGTTATCGAGAACATGCTTCATCAAATCCAGGTATTGCTTCATCGTTGGTTCCCTTGAGGTCTTAATCGTGAGTGGTATTCTAGGGCAGCGCGCGCGCGTCCGACAAGGCGCGCGCAGGAACAAACAGACCGCAAGGGGTGTCTAATCCGATTTGAGTTCGCGGACTCGGCTCGCCGTGCCCTGGCGAGATGAATCGAATAAGAGCGGAGGTCGAAAATGATTAAGACGCGATTTGCAGTTTCGTTGCTTGCGGCAGTTTGTTTTCTTCTAATGACCGGGCTTGTCACTGTGGCGCAGGATAAAAGCGCGCCCCGGCAGCAAGAAAAAAAGCCCGAGATAAAAGTCCTGGAAAAAGCTGGCGCTGAATACCCGGATGAAGCGCGCCGCGCGGGCGTCGAAGGAAAAGTCGTGGTTGAAGTGACTGTGGAAACCAGCGGCGAGGTGTCACTGACCCGTGTGGTGACCGGGCATCGCCTGCTTAATCAAGCAGCGATTGACGCGGCGAAGCTATGGCGTTTCTCAAATACTTATGGCGGCCCCGTAACACTCACTTTGACTTTCGAGTTTAAAGACAGCGACGCGCCTGCGCCTCAGCCGCAAAAGCCTGAGCAAGCCAAAGAGGGCGACATAAAAGTTGTGCATAAAGTTGACGCGGTTTATCCCGAAGAAGCGCAGCAGAAGGGCGTCGAGGGCAATGTGATCCTTGAGGTCGCGATCAATGAAAAAGGCGAAGTCGCGGACGCTCGCGTGAAGAGCGGCGATGAACTGTTGAGCAAAGCGGCGCTGGATGCGATGAAGCAGTTTCGCTTCTCGAATAGTTTGCAAAAGCCTGTGCTTGCGACGATGACTTTCAACTTTGTGCTCGGCGACAAGGACAAAACCGCGCCTAAAAAACCTCAAGGGTAGTCGTAAAACGAAACGAGCCGCGAGCGTGATACTCGCGGCTCAACCGTCTCAGAATTCATCTCGCCCTAAAAGAGTCCTGTGGCGAATTTCGGTGAACGCTCGCCCGTAGTCGTATTGAATACGGTGACATCAACGAGCTGGCCTTTCGGAAACATCTTCTTGATCGTTTTCTTTCCGGGCTCTGAGCGCAGGCGGCTTATCGTCCCGTTCCCAACGCTGTAAGAGTCGTCATATTTAATATCAGAAATTGCCACGCCGTTGACTTCGATAATCGAAGAACCGCTCAGGAATCCGATTCCGTTAATGGTCAGTTTTTTCTTGCTGACGGTGGCCTGTGTGATAACGGGTTTGCCTTTGACTGCGGGTGTTTCTGTCAATGCGTTATAAGCGCTCACGCGACCGGAAGAGACTAGCTTTGAAGCAAGCGCAGTCGTAGGCTCCGCAGTCGAAACGATAATGTCTCTGACCTGTTTCGGAGTCAGCGACGGCTTGTTGGATAACATCAAAGCGACGACACCGGCCACGTGCGGCGAAGCCATTGATGTGCCGCTTATAGGCGCGTATTCCCTTACGTCAGGCACAGTGCTCCAAATTCCCACGCCGGGCGCAGCGACGGTCACCGAACTGTGGCCGAAGTTGGAAAAGCCTGCGAGATTGTCGCCGGAATCTATCGCAGCAACCGAAATCACGTTGTCGAGGCTGGTAGAATAGTCGGCAGGAAAATCCGATATCTCGTCAATGTCGTCTCCGAAGCCATCGCTCCCGCCGTTGCCCGCTGCGCAAACAAAAACTATTCCGGCATTGCCCGCCGCCGCTATCGCCTCGCGCAAAGACTGCGAATCCGAACCGCCGCCCCAGCTTGCATTGATCACTCTTACATTAGTGCCGCGGTTTTTCTGATCTATTACGTAGTTGATCGCTTTGATAGCATTGCTAGTAGAGCCGCTGCCTTTCGGGCCGCCGAGGAATTTAAGCGACATCAATTTCACATGCCATGCCACGCCTGTTGTGCCTTCCCCGTTGTTGCCTACGGCTCCTATCGTTCCGGCTACGTGCGTGCCGTGAAGATCATCGCTCGCGCTTTGGAAAACATCTTTATTTTTATTGTAGAAATTCCAACCGTTTTTGTCGTCTACAAAGCCGTTGCCGTCGTCGTCAACTCCATTATTTGGATTCTCGCGCGGATTCACCCATGCGTTCGGAGACAGATCAGGATGCGAGAGTTTTGCGCCCGTGTCTATCACGGCTACGACAAGGTCATCCGAGCCTGTAGTAATATCCCAGGCTCGCGTCGCAGAGATGTCTGCAGGCGTTTGCGCGCCATCGAACAGAGAGCCGCCATTCGACAGCCCCCACATCGCGCCAAAGAAAATGTCATTAGGTACGGTGCTCGCAGCTTCGAGCAGGTAGTTAGGCTCTGCGTACTCGACGCGCGGGTCTTTTTGCGCTCGCAGGACGGCTTGCTCGACAGAGAGCGCGGGGTTAAAGCGAACCAGATTTATATTGCCGGTATGTCGCTGGGTCAAACGCTCGACGCCTTCGCCGCGCACGCTCAAAACCACTTCGGGGATTTCCTGCTCTGCGATTGATTCGATATTGTCTTTGAGTTTGACGATGATCTCGCCTTCGACATACTTGTTTTTTAATCTATCGTTAGCCTGCGAGTAGACGTTTCTGTTCGGGACTAGAATGAAAGAAGCCAGTATTAAGCATACACAGACGGCGGCGAATTTCTTCATGTTTATACCTCGATTACAATTTCCTTGCTGCAGGGAATGCTGCTGCGCTTTTATGTGCTGGGAGAAGTGGTAATTATAAGCTCGATGATTTGCTAAATCAATAACTGCAACAAAATTGCAGCAAATAGCGAAAGAAGCAGAGACGCAGAAGACGCAGAGAGCGGCTTTACTCTGTGCCTCCTCTGCGTCCTGCGGCGCCTCTGCGGTGAGCTGGTTTTATCTTTTCACAGGAACGGGAACGGGAACAGGCGTGCCGTTTGTCGCGTTGCCATCCGCCGGAGCGCCCAGGTTCATTTGATTGCGGAACAGGTTCAACAAAAGCAGCGTGCCGATGCCGCCTCCGCCTTCGCCAGTTCCACCCGAAGCCATTATGTCAGGCGTTATGCGAACATTCTTTTCGCCGATGACTTTCAGTATCTCGACCAGTGCTACGCCTTGCGGGCCTAGCGCGTTGACCTGCTCTGCATAAGCCACGCCTTGCGCTTCACCCATCAAGCGAACTCTCTCAGCCTCGGCCTTGCCCGTTGCCAGGATGTAATGCGCTTCGCCATCACCCTCTGCCTTGCGCTGTTCTGCGCGCTTGCCTGAGATTTCCACGCCGACGGTCGCGGCCATCAAGTCACGCTGATTGTCGGCGTGCGCTTTGGTCTTCTCAAGCTGTATGCGCTTCTCTTCGGCCTCGCGTTGAGCGTCAAACATATTCTGCTTTTGCTCTGCCAGTATCTTTTCCGTCTGCGTCTTCATCAACTCTTCCGGCAACCGGATGTGACATATCAAAACGTTCACCACATCAACGTGATACTTCAACAGGTGCGCTCGCACGCGAGCTTCTGCGCGCTCCTGCTCTTCGTGCCGGTTCTGCAGGTAAGCCATCGCCGAAGATTCACTCGCCTGATTGCGGAAGATGGAGTCAATCAGCGGATGCATGACGTTTTGAATCAGCTTTTCAATCGAGCCGATTTTGGCAACCATAAACGGCGCGTCTTCGGGCTTCACGCGAAACACGACGCGCACTTCCAGTTGCATCGTGAAGCCGTCTTTCGAGATGACTTCAAACGGGTTGAACGTGTTGTCTACTTCGCCCGCAGTCCATTCGACCGTCTGGTTCGTCGTCGGAATGATGACCGGCGTGACGGCCAGTGTGTTGACGTAATAGCGTCCGGGACCGACCACCATCTCCTGAATT
>DATEKX010000709.1:0-5101 GCA_035277165.1 Blastocatellia bacterium
AATCGCAACGGAACATTTTCAGAAGTAGCCGCTCAATCGGGCGCTCCGCTCATGGAAAATCGCGTGAGTCGCGGAGTAGCATTCGGCGATATTGATAACGACGGCGATGTTGACATGGTTATCAATGACCTTGATGGAACGCCTTCACTTCTGCGCAACGACGGCGGGAATGCCAACAATTCAGTCTTAATCAAGACTATCGGCGACAAAAGCAATCGCGACGGCATAGGAGCGCGCGTGAAGATTGTAAGCGGGGACTTGACGCAAATTGACGAAGTGCGCAGCGGCGCAAGTTATATCTCGCACAACGACTTCAGATTGCACTTCGGGCTTGAGAAGCGAACCAAAATAGACCTCATCGAAATTCGGTGGCCGAGCGGCGCGGTTGATAAGCTTGAAGGCGTTGGCGTGAATAAACTGTTGGTCGTCAAAGAAGGCAAAGGCATGGTTGAACAGAAAGAGTTCAATCGCCCTTCAGCGAAATAAAGGGAAGTCAGTTCGCAAGCGGGTTTGTAGAACGGTAATTAATAGATCAAAACAATCGAGGATCGAATGAGAAAAATATGGTGTGTCATTACTTTGCTCTTGCTCGGCGTGCTCAACGGCTCGGCGCAGCAATCCGAAGCATCTCAACTCATATCACGGCAGCATAACCTGATGCCTGTGCCAGCGACGGTTCGGTTTCAACCGGGGCGGCTGAAGATAGATGCTTCTTTTCGTGTGACAGCAGATGGTTACACGGACGCGAGGCTTGAAGCAGCCATTCATCGCTTTTCGCGCAGGCTTGAAGGCAGAACAGGCTTTGAATTCTCGCGCGCTCAGTCGGCTGATGCTCAAACCGCCACGCTCATCATCAAGTGCAATACTGCTGGCAAGAGCGTGCCTGCGGTTGACGAAGATGAATCCTACTCGCTCGATGCGTCGAACTCGCAAGCCACACTTAAAGCCAACACAGTAGTCGGAGCGCTTCGCGGGCTTGAAACTTTTTTGCAACTGCTGGAAGGTGATCGCGATGGATATTTCATCCCGGCTGCGAGCATTCAAGACAAGCCGCGCTTTCAATGGCGCGGTCTGATGATAGATGCGGGCCGTCACTTTCAGCCTGTAGATGTAATCAAGCGCAACCTCGACGCGATGGCTGCCGTCAAGCTCAACGTGTTGCACTGGCACCTTACGGAAGATCAAGGATTCCGAATCGAAACTAAACGCTACCCCAAGCTTCATCAGATGGGCTCGGACGGGCTTTACTACACGCAAGATCAGGTGCGCGAGGTTATTGCTTATGCATCAGAGCGCGGCATTCGAGTGATGCCCGAATTCGATATGCCGGGCCATGCGACAAGCTGGCTGGTCGGGCATCCCGAACTGGGCAGCGCACCCGGCCCTTATAAGATTGAGCGCAAGAACGGAATATTTGATCCAGCGTTAGACCCGACCCGCGAAGAGCTTTATAAATTCCTCGAAGCCTTCTTCACAGAGATGGCCGGGCTGTTCCCCGATGCATATATGCACATCGGCGGAGACGAAAATGAAGGCCATCACTGGGACAAGAATCCGCAGATTCAAGCCTACATGAAATCGAAAGGCATCAAGGACAATCACGCTCTTCAAGCGTACTTCAATCAGCGACTGTCAAAGATAATTCAGAAGCTCGGCAAGAAGATGATCGGGTGGGACGAGATACTCCACCCCGACCTTCCAAAAGAGAGCGCGATACAGTCCTGGCGCGGTTTCGAGTCGCTGGCCGAAGCAGCTAAGAGAGGTTACGACGGTCTGTTATCGAAAGGCTATTACATCGACCTGATGTATCCGACTACGAGTCACTATCTGGTTGATCCGCTCCCGGCCAACAGCGATCTCACAGAACAACAGGCCGCGCACATACTAGGCGGCGAAGCCACGATGTGGAGTGAGTGGGTCAGCCCTGAAACGATTGACTCGCGCATCTGGCCGCGCACGGCAGCGATAGCAGAACGATTCTGGTCGCCGCGCAATGTCACAGATGTTGATGATATGTATCGAAGGCTCGATATTATCAGTGTGCAGCTTGAAGAGTTAGGGCTGACGCACGAGAAGAACTTCGATATGATGCTCAGGCGGCTGGCAGGGGGAAAGGAAATCGGCCCGCTCAAAACGCTTGTGTCGCTGGTCGAGCCGGTCAAGGAATATCGCCGCAATCAAGCGCATCCGGCAACGATGCTCACGCCGCTCACCAGATTGATAGATGCTGCGCGTGCCGATAGCGAAGCCGGTCGCCGGTTCACGGCGCTTGTTGACGGCATGCTTTCCGATGTTCCGAACTTGCGACAGAATCGGGAGCGCATCAGGTCAGTTCTCACTGAATGGCGAGATATACGGCTCGCGTTGGATGTGATGATTGATAAGTCCCCGATATTGCGCGAAGCCGAGCAACTTCCGCGCGACCTGTCAGAGATTGGGACGGCAGGACTGGAAGCGCTTTCCTATCTGGCTGCCGACATCGCGCCGCCCGAAGGATGGCGGCAGACCAAACTGACGATGCTCGATGAGGCCGCAAAACCCAAAGCAGAAGTTGAGTTGGCAATAATCAGTCCGGTCCGAAAACTGATCGTGCTCGCGGCAGAGATGTCCAGCCTTAAAACCATTCCGCATTCGCAATGGAAAGACAGGGTGTTGACACTGACCGGGGCCAAAAGCCGTTAATGTCGTTTGTTGTATAAGGAAGATTCACTCTAAGAAGCTGTTATAGCAGTCCCGTTAGGGACGACCTGTCTATAGTATCTGTGGCATAGAAAAGTTATGTAGCTCCGTAGGAGCGACCTGCTGATTCAAAGGTCGCTTCTACGGAGCTACGAATCAATTGCTCAATTATTACTTATAGACAGGTCGCTCCTACGGAGCTTCTTAAACAGGTTCTTAAAAAATTGGGCTGGAAAAGAAGTGCAATCATTTACATCTCGAAGGAGAATGATATGAAAAGATTCAGCGCGCTTGTTCTTATCGGGCTTCTGTTTGCTTCTTTGCTCGAAGCTCGACAGGTAAGAACATCAGCGCACTCCGCAACCGCAACGCTGCCATCTTCAAAATCGCTTTCGTCTTATGACGGCAAGGTCAACGACCTGCTTTCAAAGATGACGCTCGAAGAAAAGATCGGGCAAATGACACAGGCCGAGCAGGACGCTTTAAAAGATGTAAGTGATATAGAGACTTATTTTCTCGGCTCTGTTCTGAGCGGCGGCAACTCGGACCCGAAAGAAGGGAATAGTCTTAAAGCATGGACTGATATGTATGACCGTTATCAATCCCATGCCTTGAAGACGCGGCTCGGCATCCCGATTCTTTACGGCGTGGATGCCGTGCACGGGCACAACAATGTTTTGGGCGCAGTGATCTTTCCACACAACATCGGTCTGGGTTGCACGCGCAACGCCAAGCTGGTCGAGCGCGCGGCTCGCATCACTGCCGAAGAGGTGAGAGCGACCGGAATCAACTGGGCTTTCGCCCCGTGTGTAGCTGTTCCCCGCGACGAAAGATGGGGAAGGACTTACGAAGGATTCGGCGAGATGCCGGAACTTGCTCGAACTCTCGGAGAGGCGGCAGTCCGTGGCTTTCAGGGTAACGACCTCAGCAATCCTCTCAGCGTTCTCGCCTGCGCAAAGCATTTTGCTGGCGACGGGGGCACGACGTATGGAACGGGCATCCCTAAAGGCCCTAACACTACTGAACGCTGGCCGATGGATCAGGGAGATACAAGGCTGAGCGAGCAGGAGTTGAAAGAGATTCATATACAGGGTTACATCCCGGCCATCAAAGCGGGGGTCGGCAGCATAATGCCTTCCTATAACAGTTGGAATGGCGTGAAGGCTTCGGGCAGCAAACGATTGATGACCGAAATACTGAAACAGGAAATGGGCTTTGAAGGATTTCTGATCTCGGACTACAACGCGCTTGAACAATTGCCGGGAGACAGCAAGAGTCAGATCGAACTATCAATCAACGCCGGAATGGATATGGTGATGGTGCCGCAGCGATACCGCGAGTTCTTTAACAACCTGCGCGATCTGGTCAAAGAAGGCCGAGTTCCAATGTCGCGAATAGACGACGCAGTGAGGCGAATACTCAGAGTCAAGTTCGCGCTCGGTTTGATGGACAAAAACAGAAACCATCTGGCTGATAGAAGCTTGCAGAAAAGTTTTGGCTCTGCCGAACACCGGCAGGTTGCGCGCGAATGCGTGCGCGAATCTCTGGTCCTGCTCAAGAACGACAAAAAGGCGTTGCCGGTCTCGAAAGGGCTGACACGTGTGCACGTGGCAGGCAAGAACGCGGACGACATCGGGAATCAATGCGGCGGATGGACAATCGCATGGCAGGGGCAAAGCGGAAATATGATGCCGGGCGGAACCACCATCTTGAAAGCCATACAGGATACTGTCTCGAAGAAAACGAAGGTCACTTTCTCGAAAGACGGAACCGGAGCAGATGGAGCTGATGTCGGGATAGTTGTGATAGGCGAAACGCCATATGCTGAAATGATGGGCGACAGGCATGACCTCTCGCTTGATGACGAAGACATCGCGGCCATCGAGAACATGAAGAAAGCAGGCATAAAAGTAGTGGCTGTGCTGTTGAGCGGCAGGCCCATGATAATTGATAAAGTGCTGGACAAATGCGATGCCTTCGTCGCTGCGTGGTTGCCGGGGACAGAAGGGCAGGGCGTAGCGGATGTGCTGTTTGGCGACTATAAACCGACAGGCAAGCTGTCATTTTCGTGGCCCCGCTCGATGGCTCAAATTCCGATCAATTTCGGCGATGCCAACTACGACCCGCTTTTCAAATACGGGTTCGGGCTAGGTTACTAGAATCAGTTCTAAGAGCCTGTTTTTGAAATGGCAGAGCGATCCGCAAACAGCCTGCGAGAGCAGGCAGCAGCATCCAGCCCACATCCTTTAACAGCCTGCGCGAGCAGGCGGCAGCATATAGCCCACATCCTTAGATGTGGGACCATCCGCATCCATTGGGCATAAGCCCGTGAAACGGGCGGCAGAGATCGTGCCGCTGTCGCCCGTTTCACGGGCTTATGCAAGATTGTCAACCGCTATCCCCACATCTAAGGATGTGGGCT
>DATEKX010000710.1:0-6631 GCA_035277165.1 Blastocatellia bacterium
TGATGTGCTACGCTTTCATCAGAGACGATCAAAGGGAGGTTTGAGGATATGGCAATAGCTACGATCAATCCTGCGACGGGCGAAACGCTTCGCACTTTTGAAGCGCTTACGGATTCCGAAATCGAGCGAAAGATTCAACTCGCGGCAGATACTTTTCATAAACACCGAAGCGCATCTTTCAGCGAGCGCGCAGAGAAGATGATGCGAGCGGCAGAGATTCTCGAATCAGACAAACCAGAGTTTGGCCGCATCATGACTACAGAGATGGGCAAGCCCATCAAAGCCGCGATTGCCGAAGCGGAAAAATGCGCGTGGGTCTGCCGCTACTACGCCGAAAATGCCGAGAGCTTTCTTGCTGATGAAATAGTCGAAACGAACGCGACGCGCAGCTATGTTCGCTATCAGCCAATCGGCCCTGTGCTTGCGGTGATGCCGTGGAATTTTCCTTTCTGGCAGGTCTTTCGTTTCGCAGCGCCCGCGCTGATGGCTGGCAACGTCGGGTTGTTAAAGCATTCATCGAACGTGCCCGAATGTGCGCTCGCGATTGAAGACATTTTTCGCCGCGCAGGTTTTCCCGAAGGCGCGTTTCAAACTTTGCTCATTGGTTCTGACAAAGTCGGGCGCGTGCTTGACGACACTCGCGTGATGGCCGCAACACTCACGGGAAGCGAGCCTGCTGGCCGGAAGGTCGCGAGCGAAGCGGGAAAGCAGATCAAGAAAACAGTTCTCGAACTCGGAGGCAGCGACCCGTTTATCGTTATGCCGAGTGCCAATCTCGACGAAGTCGCAAACACTGCGGTCAAAGCTCGCACGATCAACAACGGTCAATCCTGCATCGCGGCTAAACGCTTCATCGTTCATAAAGATATTGCTGATGAATTCGAGCGTCGCTTCGTTCGCGAGATGGAGGCGCTCGAAATCGGCGACCCGATGGATGAATCAACCGACATCGGCCCGCTCGCTACCGAAGACATACTCAACGATCTGGATGAGCAAGTGCGCAAATCTGTAGATGCGGGCGCGCGCCTGCTCACAGGCGGCAAACGATTGGAGCGCGCAGGCTATTATTATGCGCCGACCGTGCTGACCGACATACACAAAGATTCACCCGCGTACAGCGAAGAGTTGTTCGGCCCTGTAGCTTCGCTTTTCCGCGCACGCGACATCGATGATGTGATTCGCATTGCGAATGATTCTATGTTCGGGCTTGGCAGCAGCGCGTGGACGAATGACGAACAGGAGCGCGAGCGATTCATTGATGAGATTGAAGCCGGGTCTGTTTTCATCAACGGCATGGTTGCCAGCGACCCGCGCTTGCCGTTCGGCGGCGTGAAGAATTCAGGCTACGGTCGCGAGTTGAGCGTTCACGGCATACGCGAATTCGTCAATATCAAAACCGTGTGGATTAAAGAGTGAGAGGAAACGCAATCGCAGCAAAGCTGAAACAGAAGCATAATGATTTTTGAATCGACTTTTGAGAGCAGGCAATGGCTGAAACTATCACGGGCTTTGCTAAAAAACTGCTGAAAAGTATTTCTGCTAAAAAAATCCAACTGGCCGCTTTACACTTCATCGCTTTAGAGGTAAAGTAGCATTCATCACGTTAGCTGCTTCGCAATGTCCCGAAGCAAATCCACCGCTTAAATTTTTGCGAAGCTTTCCAATGACGCGCCTAACAAAAGGAGGAGAACATGATCCAAAAGAAATACAGCATTTTGACGAGAAGACTATTAGTATTAGCTTTTCTGGTGAGCTGTCTGGTCACATCGGGGGCCATTCTTCCCGCCAGTCAAGCCGCGCCCGCCTCGTCTACATATAGCTGGCCGTTCTGTTACGAGGTGCCCATATCGGATGAATGCCCTAGCGGCTATATATGCTGCTACAGCCACGGTGATTGTTATTGTGCCCCTTGAGTTGCGCGGAAGAGCCTGAAATACAGGCTGGATGACAAAAGTTTCTGGAAGCCCTGACCCGGCTGATGGAATGAATATTCGAAATATCGTCTGCTGAAATTGATAACGGCTTACAGTCTTCAAGCTTGAAGACTGTAAGCCGTTTCTGTAACCCGTCTATTGTCCTGCGCGAGCAGTAGGCTGACCGGGCAGCGCTTTGCGCGGCAGCTTCTTATCGCGCATCGCCGTGTTGTAAACGAATGCAGCCATGATGATGGCCGCTTGTTTCATGTCGTCTTCCTGAATCCGGTCGTACACGTCCATGTTCGAATGGTGAGTGCGCGTGTCGTATTCCACAGGGTCTTGTATGAACTGGAATCCGGGTATGCCCACAGTATCAAACGAAAGATGATCTGTGCCGCCCGTATTCGAAATCGAAAGCGTCGCCACGCTATTCTCTTTGTTCGTGCCTATAAGGTCTTTGAATGGAGCAAACCACTCTCTGAAGATCGGACGCACGGATTCATTGCCTTGCAGGTAGATGCCGCGAATCTTGCCTGTGCCGTTGTCGAGGTTGAAATAGCCCGCCACTTTCTCGTTATCAGGCTTGATCTCGAACTGCGGAGCAGACGACTGCGCGCCGCTTTGTCCTGCTTGTGCGTCAACTCGTTTGCCAAAATGCTCTGCCACGTAAGCGCGCGAGCCGAGCAGTCCTTGTTCTTCGCCGCTCCACAACGCTATGCGAATTGTGCGGCGCGGTTTGAAGCCGAGCGATTGAAGTATCCTGACAGCTTCCATGCAGACCGCAGAACCAGCCGCGTTGTCGGTCGCGCCGGTTCCTGAGTGCCACGAGTCGAAATGCGCGCCAAGCATAACGACTTCGTCCTTCAAATCAGTGCCCGGTATCTCTGCTATGACATTGTGGCTCATCAAGTCTTGATCGTAAAATCGCGCGGTAATGTTCACTTCCATCTCTACGCGCGAGCCTCGCTCTAACATGCGAATCAGGCGATTGTAATGCTCGGCGGCGAGCATTGCTTGCGGGATCACTGTGCCAATCTCTTTCGTCCACACGCGAGGCCGCCTGTCGAACGGAGCGTCAACCGGAGAAGGAACAGTCGCCGAGCCGATGAAGATTGTTCCGCCGTCGCCGCGACCCGGCTCAAGGACTACACCCGCGCCTTCGGCCACAGCCATCTGCCACTTCTTGAGCAAAAGCTCTGCCGCGGCTTTCTGTTCATCCGTAAGCTCTCGCCTGCCGCGAGTTGCTCCACCGACTGGCGCATCGGCGTTCGCAAGTTTCAACAGATCGTCATCAGACATGCGTTGCCCTTCAGCATCGAAGTGCGCTTTCACTGCTCGCTGTCCCTCAAGCAACACGATTGCGCCTTTGAGCTTGCCTTTGTATTTTTCAAGTTCATCAACAGACTTTGCATTCAGATAGACCACCTCGCCGCGCAGAGTGCCGTTGGTGCTCGGCGACCACGCTTTCGCATAAGCGATGAGCGGGCTGTAATGCGGCTTGATCATGTTGACCGCAAATCCTTCGAGCGACCATCCGCGACCGAACGGCCCCCACGCTTCGAGGCGCGCGTTTTGTAATCCCCATCCCGCGAGTTTCCCTTTAGCCCATTCCTGAGCAGCGCGAATGTTTGGCGAGTTGGTGAGTCGCGGGCCTGAAACATCTGTGAGATAGCTTAAAATATCCATTATCTGCGAATGCTTCATCTCTTCATCTTTGATCTTTGCAATCGCCTCGATGTCTATTTTTTCTTGTTGTGATTGACCTCTGGCCACAGCAGCGCCGGGCGAGATGATGCTTAAGATCATAAAAAAGACAGTTGCGTATCGTCTGAACATGTTTCTTCCTCCTAAGTGAATCCTCTTTTGCAGTTTTAATTTTTTATGCAAGGACTAAAAGTCATGTACTCTTGCGTGGCTCTGCCAGTTACTCTTTTTTGCTTGTTGGCACGAGCATCAACGTTGCGGCGGCATGTTTTTCTATACGCTCGCGGCTGAATAGCATGGGGAAATATTTTCCTTCGGCCCACAGCGGCAGCAGGTCTGCGTAATGCGGACTTGTCGGTTGACCCGATTGGCCGGGGACGTTGATAGCCACTGAATTATCCCAGTCACTTAAATCGAGTATCTCGCGGAACGATGCCCCATGCGACTGGCGAAAGTTTGAACCTCCGCCCGTAGCGTTCACTGTGCTGCTGTCGCCACCGCGAGCAACCGGTTTCAAATCGAATACTGCGCGCATTGCGTCAGTGGTCGAAAGCGAATGCTTGAACTCCGCAACGTGAATCGCGCCCCATCGCCAATTCTTCATATCTTGCCCAAGCTTCGCGCGCAATTCGCTTACGCCTTCCGACAGGCTCTTGATGAGCAACTCGTCTCTTTTCGCCTGCGGGTTTGCGCCAAAAAATTTGGCGTTAAGGCTCTTGACCGCACCTATCAGCTTACTCGATACGAGTTGACCTGTGACGAGCGATTTCGCTTCGGCAGGGACGATCAAGCTTGCGAAGTTCGATACGAGCTTTTGATTCCACGCTTCATAAATCGCCGCCGCTGCCGAGTCCTTCGATAAAACGAAATCCCAGCCGACGAGCAGGTCGCGCGCTTCGCTGAGGCTCGGATCATCAATCTTCAATCCTTTAAGCAACGGCACAAGTTCGCGCGCAGGCAACGATGTTTCGTCGTGCTGCAATCGCCCGAAATCTGCAATCGTAAACTTCGCGCCTTTGCTCAACACTTCTTCTATACGGAAGAATCGAGTCGGCGAAGACCAGTCGAAATTGATTTCGTGATTGTAGCCTTCGGGAATGATTTTGTGATTGGCTGTCGCTATGAAATGGCGCGCGGGATTATAAGCGCGCGGCAACTCAGAGAGCGGCAAATACCCGTCCCATTCGTATTGACCGGAATTGCCGGGAACCGGGAGCAACCCCGACCACCCGCGACGGATTGGAGCATATCCTGCCGCCTGCCATCCGATGTTGCCGTCAACGTCCGCATAAACAAGATTTTCAGACGGCACTTTCCATCGTTCAAGAGCTTTCAAAAATTCCTGCCAGTTCTTCGCGCGATTGAGCGAAAGCGACGCGAGGTAGCCCGCAGAGCCAGGCTCCAGCCCAATCCACTTTAGCGCATACGCGCGATGCCGCTCGGCGTCTTCGTAGATCACAGGCCCGTGTCGAGTGAATTTCAATTCCAATTCAACGGGTTGTTGTTTATCTTTCACTCTTATCTGCTCGCGCTCGATTCGCATACTCTCCCATTTGCCTTTGTAGCGATACTGGGTCGCGTCTGCGGGATTGATCTCTTCGACATATAAATCCTGCTGGTCAATTCCGACAATCGTAAAACCGAATCCTACGCGCTCATTGTGGCCAGCCGCGACACCGGGCAGCGTCGGCTCTCCGGCTCCGATGACATTCCAGCCCGGCCCGTTGAGATGAACCATATAACGCAGCGACGGCAGAATGACCGGGCGGTGAGGATCGTTGGCAAGCATAGGCTTGCCCGTTGAAGTGAGCGTTCCGTCAACGACCCAGTTGTTGCTGCCTTCGGTCGCCGCAAAATTTACTGATGCGCTTGCCGCACTCGCCGCGCCTAACACTTTGCTGTCTATGCCTGCAAGATCAAGCCCGTCAGGAACTACGAGTTTTTTGAAAGGCTGAGTCTCAAGCAACTCGCCTGTTTTTTCTGCGCCGAGCAGGCGAACAAGTTGCGCGCGAAGCACTTCGCGACTGGCGTTGCCAGTCATCACGTAACCTGCCATTCGAGTGAGGCAGACCTCAGGCGTCCACGGCTCAGGTTTAATGCCTGTGATTTGAAACTCTATCGGCAGATGATCGCGGCTCGTTTCGATGAAGGCATTCACGCCGCGAACGAATGATTCGATGATCTGTTTGGCGTCGGGCGCATAGCTTTTCCATTCGGCTTCCATGTCGCCGCGATAACGACACAGGCGCGCGAACTTGTCCCGCTCAACTGCTTTTGAGCCGAGTATTTCAGCGAGCTTACCTTCACCCGTTCGCCGCCAGATTTCCATTTGCCAGAGACGATCTTGAGCAGCGACAAAGCCTTGAGCAAAGAAAAGGTCTTCCGTCGTTTGAGCATAAATGTGAGCGATGCCCCATTTGTCTCTGATTACTTCAACAGGTTTGGTCAGTCCGGTAAGCTCTATGCGCCCGGAAATCTGAGCAAGCGCCGCCCGCGATTTTTGCGCGAGATCATCGGAGGCTGATTGACTTAATATTGTTTGAGCAGAGAAGAGTAAAACGACTATTGCGGCGAGTTTTTTCATGGCTTCACGATTGTTTCAGGCGAGGTGTGTTGCTCAAGCGATTCCACTGAGTATCGTTTGAAACGAGTGTATCGTAGTTTCAGTTGTGCGCTTCGGTCAACCTGCTTGAGAGGGGAAAGGTATTGGTCAGGAATTTTTTCGCGGTTTGTTGCTTGTTTTGCTCAACTCTTTCGCCATCGCCTCGCGCAGCAGGCCAATCGCGCCTCCTTTGGAGATGAAAGCGCTCGCACCGCTATTCAACGCTTCGCGGTCTTCGCTTCCCATACCGGCAGCAGAATAAAATATGATCGGCGTCTGACGATCCATTGCTCGAATCTGGCGACACAACTCTATGCCGTCCAGATCGGGCAACCAGTTGTCGAGAATGATCAGATCAAAATGATTTGCGAGCAGATGCCTCAAACCTTCTGTCGCCGTGCCGACCATG
>DATEKX010000711.1:0-17341 GCA_035277165.1 Blastocatellia bacterium
GTGCAATCTGCGTTATTTGTTTACGAACTTCATCCTGTTCTTTCTCCAGCAACACATCTGCGCGCACCAAGGCTTCGGCGGCTTCAAGCACATGAGTGACGCCGTTGAAGCGAAGCGCCTCAACCAGCTTTAACTGAAATCCAAGTATGTCAGACGAGTTGCCATCGTCGCCTATAAAGCTTTTCACTGAATTAAACGGACTGGGACTCTTCTTGTCATCTTTGCGATGAATGTTTAGTAAAGCGCACAGACTGAAGGGGTTCTTTTTTTCGCCGTCTTTGGACGGCTCGTTGGCTATATCTGTGTTAGTTTTATTGAGAATGGCTACGCGGTTTGCGTCCGTGGCTAAACTGAGTACGATCAAAGCCTGTGCAAGGGTCACGGTACTCGAAGGCCGTGGGATGATGGCGTTGAGATAGCTCAGGTCTACCGTTTGGCCAATCAGATCATCCCGCCATCCCAGATCATCCAGCACGCGCTTATCAT
This sequence comes from Blastocatellia bacterium, assembly GCA_035277165.1. GTDB lineage: Bacteria > Acidobacteriota > Blastocatellia > UBA7656 > UBA7656 > DATEKX01. The sequence goes on from DATEKX010000711.1 coordinate 487, forward strand.
AAAAGGCTACCGATTCCATTATCGCGCTGGAGGCCGGATCAACAAGCATATTTAAGCGCACTGCAATTGCATTGCGCCTGACCGAGTTCGCATTAAGCCGGGCTTGCAGATTGGCTTTTACCTCTTCATCTGTGGCAGCCGCTAAATCACTAGACAACGACATCATTTGAGCTTCCAGCTTTTTCTGCTCCGGGTCCAAAATTTTCGCTTTATATTCCGCAACCGCCGATTTAACCTGCGCGTTAATGGCGTTTCGCAAAATGGCGAGGGCTCTTTCGACCTGAGACTGAGCCTTGTTGATTTCCCCATCCATCATTTCGAGGAATTCCAGCGCGCGTTTAGTCCCTTTGCTTGTGCCGTCGCTGCTGACTTCCATGGTTCGCAACGTCATGACGGCCTGTCCTTCGGGCCGGTCGAACTCTTTGATAATCTGCCGCACAAGATCAATGTCACTGCTCTGGCCGCGAATAAACAGAGTTCGACTGTCGGGGAAGGCGAACAGCAGCACGCGGTTTATCGGGTCGCTGTCCTGATAATTAACAGGCTGCGTAGTCCCAGTCGTGCCGCCGGCAGGAGTCCCGCCCGCGCCGCTTGCTTTGGGTTCGGGGAAGTTCGTCCAGAAGGGGGCGTTGTCGCGCGCCTGAGCGAAAGCGAAATTTTCAACCTGCGCGGCTAAGAAGGCGCTTTGAAGCGCCTTTCTCTGCTCTGCTGTGGCGGTCTTGCGGTCTGCTTCGGCCTGATCGAGATCCGTTTCGGCTTTGGTGAGTGCGGACTTCAGTTCCGTGACTTCTTCATTAGTGCCAGAGGCAGCCTTATCGGCGTCAGCACGCGCAGCCGTTGCGTCTTGTTTGGATTTCTCCTCTTCCGCCTTTGCGCGCGCCTCTCGGGATTCGGTGGCGTCGAGATCATTCTGGGCAGCTATAAGGCGATTTTTCAAATCAGCATCTTCGGAGTTGGCCTCTGACGCTGTTTTGGCGCGGTTATAACGATCTTCGGCTTGAACCTTATCATTCTCGATTATTTTACGGCGCTCCTCCATCGTGCGCGAATTGGCTTCGGCGGCGTTGGCCCTGCGCTGAAGGTCTTCGATCCTTTTCCGCTGCGCCTGCGTGGCCGCATTCGCCCTGAGGGTCGCCTGCCGCACTTCTTCTCGGAGGTCGCCAACGGCTGTGCGGGCATCGCTCACGACTTGATCGGCGGTCTCAAGCGCCTGGCTGGCCTGATCAAGGGCTTCTCGTCTTGTTCGAGCCTCCTTTTGAAACGAATCACTGCCTATGGAACGGGCGTACTGCGGGCTTAATACTCGAATCAAACGCTCGACGTTATCGAAATAAAACAGGTTCACGGAAGCCATCGTCCATGTGGATTTGTCCAGCTGTATATCGCTGCTTAAATTTACAACCGTCCGCTCGAGGCGTGCCGTCATTGATTGCAGGATTCTCACCTTGTTGTTCAAGTCCCTTATGCCCGCCGAGAAGTTGTCGGGGAGCGCCCCCTTGGGAATGTCTTCTCTTTGAACCTCCGACAGAATCTCCGTGAAGGCGGCTGTCAGCGCGGCCAAATCTTTTCGGGCGGCATCCGAAACCGTCGCCTGAGCGGCGGCTTCGGTCGCTTGATGAAACGGGTCGCGCATGGCCTGTAACAGAGCGTTATGGGCAGCGGTGAATTCTTCTTTGGCGTTCTCGGCGGCTTGTTCGGCCCATTTCACTACTTTGGTGAGGGCGACTTTCAACTGGCTATCAACCTCATCGAGCAAAGGCTTGAATTCGGGAGCCTTGTCATTTTCAAAGATGCCTTTAAGGTCTTCGTATTTTCCCGGATTAAGAGCAGTCGCAAGGCCATCGGCTATGGGTTGAAAGAGACGGCGCAGGCGCAGGGCTTTCGCCAGGTCAGGCAGTTTTTTCGGCAGATCCGTGCGAAGGATTTGAGGCGCGTCAACTCCCGCAGACCCGGCAGCGCTCAGGACTATTCCTGCAAGCCCTTCAGTGCCATCCGTTTGCTTTCCAAGAAACATTTCGACTTTCCTCGGAATGCTCTTTATTGCTTCTTTAAGCTCGCGCCTGCCTTTGGGCGGTTCTTTGTTCGACCCAAATTGAGCGTCTGCATCGGTTTTGATTTTTTTGAAGCTATCTATAATTCTTTTGACAGTCGCATGAGACTCGCTGTCCTTATCGCAAGGCTCAAAGTCTTTGTAGGCATCCTGTAAATTATTGTACTTTTGCTGCCAGGTGCCTATGGTGTCATTTATCGGTTTGAAGCGTCCGGCCTCTTTGTTGACACCGTTTGAAAGGGTGGTAATCACAGTGCGGAACTGATCCAGCATGGCGTCATTAATTGTGATTTTTTTCAAAGCCCCGCTGATGGCATCAGCATCTGACTGGGCGGCCTTTATCTTATCCAAAATATCGGTGACTGCCTTTGCGGCTTCATCATATTTCTCAACCTTTGGTGTGTCAGGTTTCCTACAAAAGGAGTCTCCCTGAGTTGGCCGCCCGAAAGCCGGTTGTAAGGAACCGCTCACACAAGTTGTTGCCAAGAGCCAGCACAATAAACGCTGGCTGAAAACTGTAAGCTGACTTGTAACATGCTTCCGAAATAAGCGTGTTAGGGACGAGTGAGGGTAATAAGTCTGCATATTCATTCCTTTGAGTTATGGAGTTGCTCTCTTAGGGAATCCCGATTTCAAGTTCAAGGATTCTCATAAGTATATGGTTCTTTATTTTTTTTGTTACAACCTGCTGATTCGGGTACAGTTGTCTTTGCGGCTGGCGAACACCTAAGCATTGCAATTTCTACGGCAATAAGCGTGTAAGCATTCACAAGGCTGTGAAAAATGTCTATAGATCATAAAGCCTTATATCGCCTGTGAGAATGAGTCGGCCTCGATTGCCCTTGACATCACACCTTAAAAGCATAACCTACCTCATCAGGGAATAATTATCCTTCACTAATGAAGCAACACATCATGGGAAATACCATTTCGCATTATCGTATCGAAGAAGAGCTTGGCTCAGGCGGCATGGGTCAGGTGCGCAAGGCATACGACACGACGCTTGATCGCACGGTCGTTCTGAAGCTGCTTGCTCCTGATCTGATTGCCGAAGACGAATCGCGCAAGCGTTTCCTGCGTGAAGCGAGACTGGCTTCGGCGCTCGATCATCCGAACATCTGCACCATATACGAAATCGCAGAGGTTGACAGCCAGTACTTCATCGCAATGCAGTATGTTCCGGGCAAGACCTTAAAGCGCGTCATCAACGGCAGGCCCATCAGCCTCGAAAGCCTCTTTTCAATCGCCCTGCAAACAGCCGACGCGCTCGTCACAGCGCACGCAAAAGGCATAGTCCATCGCGACATCAAATCCGGCAATATCATCATTACGCCGCGCGGTCAGGCCAAGATACTTGATTTCGGACTCGCAAAACTTCTCACGGACAAAGAGCGGGCCGTAGCGTCGGAAGCCGATGAATTGACCAGACTTGGAGCGCCGCTCGGAACGCCGAATTATATGTCGCCTGAGCAGGCGCGCGGCGAACGCGTAGATCATCGCAGCGACATCTATTCGTTCGGCGTCGTTATTTACGAAATGGCAACGGGCCGATTGCCATTCAAAGGCCAGACCAACGTAGACCTGATGCACGCGGTTCTTCACGCTCCGTATAAGCCTGCGAAAGAATTGAACGATAAAATACCTGCGGAGCTTTCAGACATGATTGATCGCGCGATGGCTCGAAAGCTCCACGAGCGTTATCAAACCATGCAGCAGATGCTCGAAGACCTGCAGCGATTGAGCGTTGCCGTGCGGCTACAGGTGACGTGCGTGCCGGATGGCGTCATGACTCCATTTGTTGTGCCCAGGCGGCAAACGTCGCGCGGTTCTATCAGCCAGTTCATCAATCGCATGTTCGGGCGCGACCTGCCGGTCGAACCGTCGCCGGGCCAGAGCAAACCGGCAGCGCAGCCGGAAATGACGAGCGCGGATTTCTCGGTCGCAAGCGGGCAGCGAAAGTCGCTCGCCGTGCTTCCGTTTCGCAACTTGAGCGGCGACAAGCAGTCGGATTTCTACGGGCTGTCGCTGGCCGACAGCTTGATTACAGAGTTAGCCAATGTGCGATCTGTCAAAGTCATGCCGTCGAGCGCCGTAGCCCGCTATCAGAGCGAGACTGTGGCTCCTGCTCGCATCCGCGCAGAACTTGGTGTTGATGCGGTGCTGATGGGCAATTTCCTGAAAGCGGGCGAGCGATTGCGCGTAACGGCTCAGTTGATAGACGCGGCGGGCGGCGGAATATTGTGGAGCGAAAAAATTGACGCCGATGCCGAAGACGTGCTGGCGATTCAAGATCGCATCTCGCAGCGCATCATAGCGGGAGTCTCCGGCGAAGGGCGCGCAGTTGACCCGACGCAGTTGCTCAAAGACGACAACGAAGAGATTCGCGTTGACGCCGTTCGCACTTTGAAATTCTCGCACGACCCGCGCGCGCTCTCCGCTCTGGTCGAAGCGCTCCGGGACGCAAGCTTGAAAGTAAAAGCAGAAGCCGTGCAGGCAATTGTCTCGCTCGGAGATCAGGCCACAGGGCCTGTGATTCGCCTGCTTAACGATGCGATGGACGAAGGCGATAACCTTACGGCGCGATTCGCTGCAAAAGCATTGGGGATGATCGGCGACAGAACCATATCGCCTATGCTTGTGGAAATGCTCAGAGGCGATGACAAATTCGTGGCGTGCGAATCGGCGCTCGCGCTGGGGCGATTGGGCGAGACGAAGGCCGTGCCGGATTTGATAGCTTTGCTCGAAGATCAGAATGGCAACATAAGATTCGCCGCTGCCGAAGCGTTAGGCGAAATTTGCGACACGGCGGCTTACGACGCGCTGCAAAAAAGATTGAACGACGACGATGAAGGCGTGCGAGCGAAGGCTCGCTGGGCTTTGAGCCGGTTGAAAAAAGCAGGCGCTCGTGTTTCGGCAACAGCAAATTAGATGGCCGCTCATTCGTATCAATTCGTGCAATTCGTGGCTGATATTTTTCACACACATGCCGTTAACCGCTCTTATCTTAGTCATCGCAGCCGCAACAATGCACGCAGGGTGGAATCTGATCGTCAAACACGCCCGCGAAAAACAGATATTCACATGGTGGGCTTTGGCCTTCGGCGCATTTATCAACCTCCCTCTTCTCGCAGTCAATACTATCCCTGCCAGCGTGTGGCCTTATGCTTTGGCTAGCGCAGTTGTTGAAGCAGCTTATTTCATGATTTTGATTCGAGCTTACAGCCAGGGCGACTTCTCGCAAGTCTATCCGATAGCGCGCGGCGCGGCGCCTGCGTTCCTTGCAGTATGGGCAATGTTGTTTTTAGGCGAGCGCCCGGAGCCTGCTGGAATCATTGGGCTGATATTGTTGCTCGCGGGATTGATAGTTGTCGGGGGGGGGCGTTTCTGGTCAACGCCGCGCGCCGTCGCTTTGAATCGAAGCGCGATAGTAGCGGCTCTGGCCGTTGCTCTGTGCATTTCGATCTACTCGGCGATTGATGCGGCAGCCGTGCGCATCATGTCGCCAGCCGCTTACAATGTGCTGGTGCTCGGACTGACGGCTCTTTTCATAACGCCGGTAGTGATGGCGCGTTACGGATATCGTTCAGTCATTGTCGAAGGACGTGCCGAATGGCCTCGCATCATGGCAGTTGGCGTTCTGCTGTTGCTGGCATATCTGTTTGTGTTGCAGGCATACTCGATGGCGCGCGCAAGTTATGTGGGCGCGCTCCGCGAAGTAAGCGTAGTGATAGCGGCGCTGGCAGGTTGGCGCTGGCTCGGAGAGGGCTTTGGCGCACGGCGCACGGCGGGCGCTGTGTTGATATTTTCAGGCATAATAGTGGTGGCTGTTGCAGGCTGATTCATGACCTCAGATTCAAACAAACTTTATATCGGGCTGGATGTTGGTCGCACGATTCGCGGCGCGCTGGTTCGCGAAGACGGCTCCATAATCGAGCAACAACGAGTCGTGTCTGAAGTGCGAGACCCGCGCATCTTTATTGATCAGTTGATCGAGATCATCAATCGTCTGCGATCATCCGGTGACAGCGCCGAGGCCGTCGGCATCGGCTGGGCGGGACTGGTGAATCAAAGCGCGCAGCGAATCGAAGCGAATCCGAACCTCGTTGACGTTTCGTCATTCGACCTGCACGGCGAATTGAAGCGAGCCACGAGCCTGCCCATAGTCATTGATAACGATGCGAACGTGGCGGCTTACGGCGAGTGGCGTTCAGGCGCGGCGCGGGGATTTGAAGATGTCTTCTTCGTCACGATGGGCACAGGCATCGGGTCAGGCTTGATCCTGGGCGGCAAGTTGCAGCGAGGCAGTCGCGGGTTTGCGGGCGAGTTCGGTCACTTCAAGATCGACCTCGATGGATTGGAGTGCGCGTGCGGCAGCACCGGATGTTTAGAGACACTCGCATCGGGGCCGAACATAGTCCGTCGCGTGCGCGAGCAGCTATTCAGCGACCCTTCTTTTTCCATATCGAGTCTGGCGCGCGACATGGAAGGCACGCTGACGGGCGAGCGAGTCGTGCGCGCAGCGATGGAAAAAGATGAGCTTGCGCTCTCCGTGTTGAAAGAGACCGGACGAATACTCGGCGCGGCGATAGCCAGCGTCGTTAATCTTCTGAACGTAGAAGTCGTAGTCCTCGGCGGCGGCGTGATGGCTGCCGGTGACCTGATACTTGATCCGATTCGTGAAGGGACTCATCAAGGAACCGTAAGACCTTGCTTTGAATGCTGCCGCGTCGTCGTTGCCGAGTTAGGCCAGGACGCAGGCATCATCGGCGCGGCGCTGCTTGCGCGAGATTTCATTTCTTCTTGAACAGAAAAATGTACTCGTGTTTGAAGATGTAGAACCCGCCGACAAGCGCCCGGTATCGCCATAACTGTTTTTGATCGCGTTTGGCTCGCGTCTCTTCAAAGTTTTTCACGATGATGCTCTTCAAAGAATAATCGCGCTTCAACACTTCTTTCATGCATTCGAAGCCGAGAGGCACCCATTCGCCTTTCTCGTACTTGTCTCCGATGACGAGCGCAAAATAACGGCCTCGCTCAAGCGCGGGCGTTACGTTATCGAGCACTTCGCCGAACATCTTCAAAAACTCGCTCGCGCTTTCGGCAGTCGAAAGGTCTTTCTCGCTTTCCGAAAAAGTTATGATGTCGTGATAAGGCGGATGCATGACTAGAAGTTGAACCTGTCGCACCCCCAATCGCTCAAGCGCTTTGCCGATGTTTATCGTTTTAGAATCACCCCTGAGAATCTCAGTGCGCACATGCTCGGGGTTGCTTTCGCGATTGATAAGCTCTCGCGCTTTACGCGCGACCTCCGAGTTCAGCTCGATTCCGATTCCGTTTCTGCCCATGCGACGGCACTCGATCAAAGTCGTCCCGCTGCCCAAAAATGTATCAAGCACCCAATCATTCTTCTTCGTATACCTGAGCAGCAGTTGACGCGGAATCTGCGGAATGAAATTGCCCCAGTACCAGCCCAGATGCGCGCCTGCCGTGTCGCGTTTCGGCAGGTTCCACAGGCTGTCGGTCAGGACTTCTTCATACTCTTTCCAACGGCTCAGATTTATATCATTAACCGCGCTCCGTTTTTCTCGCTTCACGCCGCGCTCAAGTCTTCTCAGATAGTACCTTGCCCTTTCAAGCGTCTGCGCTTCGAGAATCTGATCCAGTTCCGAAACCAGCACATCGCGGCGCAAAGAGATCGCATTGCCGTTTGCGCCATCTGAAAACAATTTATCATCGCCCGCTTCAGATGAAACGATCTGCTTTATCGTTGCGGTCTTCTTTCTCAGCGAAGAAAGACGCGTCTGGCCGTTTGCGTTATCGAGAAGCTGAAGAAATCTTTCTCTGTCGAGCAGTACAGTTGGATCGCTCGAAGGCGCGGGCTGGATATTTTCTTGAGACTTGGATTGTTTCTTCATGATGAAACGATTAAGGCAGGAATTATATTCCAAGCGAGGCCGGTTTGCTCAATCCGCTTTGCAGTCTTTGAATATCTTTCGATACTTTTCAGGTATCTCGACCTTTTCCCATGTGTCCATTCGTATAGCGACTTTCACTTGCGACGAACGCACGAGCAGATCATCAGTCCCCGCGCGATAGACGCGAAACTCGAACGTGGCCGAAGAATTCCCGACGCGCGAAATGTAAACGATTATATCGAGCGTGTCGCCGTACTTGAGAACTTTAAGGAAGTCCGTCGAGTCAGACACGGTGGGAAATCCCAACCCTTCGTCTTCAATGAGGCGATGATAGGCTATACGGACGTGGTCTGCGAAGAAGTCTTCCTGAGCTATGTGCAGGTAGTGAAAAATTCGCGGATAGTAAACGATGCCTGCTTTATCAACGTCGCCGAAACGGACTGCAAGCGTGGTCTTATAGGGCATAATTTTTCGCGCTTACCACTATGTTTCGCTGCTCCTGCTTCACGCAACACAATGCGCGGTCGGCAAGCCTCAACACGTCATCGGCTGCCATCGCATAAGGTCTTTCGGGGTCCCAAGGGAAAGGTGCCCATCCGATTGACGCCGTAACTGAAATCTCTGTTCCGTCTTCAAGCAAGACCGGCTTTGACCCTACAGCTTTGAGAATTCGCTCGGCCAGAAACTCTCCTTGCGCTCGATCAGTCCCGCGCGAAATGACGAGGAACTCTTCCCCGCCCCAGCGCAGCACGAAATCGCTTTTGCGAGTCATCGCCTCAAGCCTGCGCGCAACTTCGACCAGCACCCGGTCTCCCGCATCGCGCCCGTAGCGGTCGTTTGTCTGTTTGAAATTATCCAGGTCGAGCACGAAAAAAAGCAGTTCTTCTTTCGGCCCATATTCCTCTCCTGCCAGCGCCTCTTGCTCGGCGCGCACCATATCGTTGCCAATCACGAGGCTGTAAAATCGCCGGTTGCGTAAACCTGTGAGCGGGTCTGTGATTACAGATTCTTTGAGCCGTTCGTTGTCACTCGTATGCTGATCGAGGAGTTCTTTCCGGCTCAGAGTTTGTTCGCTCGCCGGTTTCTGCGGCGGCTCGGCTTTCTTTTTCGAGCGATAATGTTTCAAGCGGAGGCGTGAGGCGAACATCGCGTTCATTGATTTTCCGGTTTTTCTCATCGCTGTTCCTTCCGAACGCGTGGGCAGAGAGTAATTCGAGAACCATCGAAATGGCCCGGTCTTTCTAGTACTGCTTGTGGAAATCGAGATGAAAGATTAGGGGCCAAAGCGCGCTGTATTATTTTTATTTGTGTTCGTGCTGCGCCCTATATTACTCATTCGCCGCGAGGATTTCAATAATTGATTTTTATAGCTTCACATATAGACTGGGTTCGTGCTTTTCCATCCAGCGATCAGGTTGCTTCAAACTTTCAAATCCGACCATGCGATAAAGCCCGTGAGCGTCCCGCGTGGCGAGCATCCATCTTCTCAGACCTTGCAATTCCGGGTGCGAGATTATAGCAGCGACAAGCCACTTGCCTAGCCCTGCCCCGCGTGCGTCCTCCAGCACGAACACGTCTGCCAGATATGCGAAGGTGGCGTAATCTGTTATCACTCGCGCAAAGCCTATCTGCCGGTCACTATCATAGAGACCAAACGGCAGAGAGTTTTCAATCGAGCGCTTCACTATTTCCACGGGGACGCCCGCCGCCCAATACGATTGCGTTAGAAATCCATGAATGACATTTAAATCAAGCCGTTCTCGATTGGTGCTGATCGTGTACCTGTCGCGCTTCCATTCGTGGTTCATCTTCAGGCTTCTTTCAAAAGTGTCTCCATCACCGAAACTACTATCATGTCCGAAAGCGCCGCGTAAGATGCTTCGCCTTCTTCGCGTGACGCTTCGGCGGGGTTGCCGAAGTAAGCCTCCGCTCCGCCCGCTTCATTGAACGTGCGCGCGCCTTCTTGAATTTTTTCAGCAATCGAGATGGGGACTTTTTCGAGTTTCTCGCGCACATCTTCGCGCACAAGACTCGGACGCGCAGCCAGCACGAGCGAAGTCTCATACGAACCAGCGTGGCAATCGCCGCGACGGAATTCTTCTGTGAGCGTAGCGGCCCATCTGCGCCGCCGTTTGTCGGGGAACGCGACCGCGCGCCCTGTTTCCTGTTTGACCTGTTCCAGCCCTGCATTGATTGACGCGACGTGCTCAGGCTCAAGGTGAGAATTGGCAACGGCGACGAGCCGCGCGCCCTGATTGTAAAGCGAAACGCATATATCCCGGATGAGCGCTGTGGCTGTTTCTTTTCTGATCGAAATAGTGCCCGCGAAGTCTGCGCTGAAATCCGTCACGCTGTAGGCAATCGGCGGAAGCACGAAAGCTTCGATTCCCTTTTCAGTAAGTTTGATTGCCGCGCGCCGCGACATCTCTTCCGATATAACCACATCGGTCGCAAGCGGCAGGTGCGGCCCGTGCGCTTCGGTCGAGCCTACGGGCAAGATCATCACCGCGCCGCGCTTGATCGCATCATGCGCTTCTTTCCACGTCAGGTCTTGAAAAGTTAGAGCATGAAATTTCGTCATGTCATCTGCTCCTGCTCGCCTGATTATTGCTTCAACAGTTTTCTATCAATCTTGCCGCGATCATTTTTCGGCAGGTCTTCTCTGAACTCAATCCAGCGAGGATATTTGTAAGCCGCGAGCCGCGCTTTCACATACTCTTTCAACTCCTGTTCAATCTCTGCGCTTGCTTGAAAGCCTTCCGCGACGACGATGAAAGCTTTCGGCTTGATAAGCCGTTGTTCGTCGCTCGCCCCTACGACAGCGCACTCGCGCACAGCTTCGTGTTCGAGCAGGCAATTTTCTATCTCGGTCGGCGAAACGAATATGCCGCCGACTTTCAACATCTCGTCCGTGCGCCCGCAGTACCAGTAATACCCGTTCTCGTCTACGGTGAATTGATCGCCCGTCGTGCACCAGTCGCCCGCAAACGTAGCTTTAGATTTCTCGTGCGCGTTCCAGTAACAGAGCGCCGCCGAGTCGCCTTTGATCTTCAACGTGCCCATCTCGCCCGGCGCGACTGTGCGCCCTTCCGCGTCAACTATCTTCGCTTCGTAGCCCGGCACTATGCGACCCAGACTGCCCGGCACAACATCGCCGGGATAGTTCGTGATGTAGATGTGGAACATCTCAGCCGAGCCTATGCCGTCGAGTATCTCTACGCCGAACGTTTCCATCCACCGATTGTAAAGTTCAGGCGGGAGCGCCTCGCCCGCAGACAAGCAGAATCGCAAACTGGACAGGTCGTAACGCTCGCGCGCGCCTTCGACATTCAACATCGCGTTAATCATCGTCGGCACGCTCGTCAAAATGGTCGGGCGATATTTTTGAATCATCTCGAACATCGTCTCAGCCGTTGACCGATCTGAAAACAACGCCGTCGCGCCGCCTACCGCAAACGGAAACATCATGTTCGTGCCCGTCGCGTAGCCAAAGAAGAGTTTGGGAACTGAAAGCGTGATATCACTATCACGGATGCCGAGCACCTGCTTTGCGTACATCTCTGTGTTGTAAGGCAGGTCGTGATGAAAATGAACTGCGGCTTTTGCCTGTCCCGTCGAGCCGGAAGTAAAAAGCCAGATAGCTATGTCGTCCGGCGAAGTGGGCGCTGTTTGAAGCTGATCGGAAGCTGCCGTAGTTGTTTGCTCGTAAGAAAAAATCGAAGAGCGGCCTGCTACGCCTTCGATGCTGCCTGAGACTTTGGTATTTACGACTAAGAGGTGCTTGAGGTAGCGCGAATGCGAAGCGGCAGGCGCAAATCGCTCCATCATTGATGCGTGAACGACGGCCACTTTAGCGCGCGTGTAGTCGAGATAATATTCGTAGTCCGCCGTAGGCAGAATCGTATTCACATTCTTGTCGGAATGACTGCCTGTCGTTCCGCCGAACCCGCCGTGAACCATCGTGATCACGGCCCCGATCTTTGCTACGGCGAACCATGTGGCGACAAATTCTATTGAGTCGGGCAAAGCAATCAGCACACGGTCTTCCATCTCTACACCTAGATCAAGCAGCACATTGCCCACACGGTTTGCCATCTTTTGCACGTCGGAGTACGTGTATTTTTGATCTTCGTAGTAGACAGCCACTTTATCCCCACGACCCTCCTTAATCCGGTCGTCGAGAAAGTAAGTCGCCATGTTGAACTGTTCGGGGAAAGAAATGATCATCAGCTTCCAACTCCGACAAAGATTGTATGAGGCAGTTAGTATAGCATAGCTAAAAGGCAGGAATCATTCAGAGGGTATAGTGGAAGAAGGACTGTCATCCAGCTTTGTGATGAAGCCCTCCGGGCGCAGATCTCGCAGCCCGACTGCGGCTGGAAGGAGGGATGCAAGCAGGGACTTCCGCTCGCGGCGACATCAACCAGCACTAAGTGTTTACGTCTATCTTGCCGGTAAGCGGAAGTTCCTGCTGCGGTTGAAAAGCAACCTGACAGGAATTTTTACTTGAAGCCCACGGCCTTAGCCAAGCGTGCCAGATCAAAGGTAACCCCGAACTGCCCTCTAACATCTCGCTCATCAATCAGCTCGGTGCGGTTCGCCCATGTGAAAGAGATAGGCAACTCAATCCCTTCCGTAATGGGTATTTTGATCTTCGTCTGTACTTTTCCCGTCGCATCCATCCCTGACATCCATTTGCCTTCCCCTGAAATATAGAAGTAGATGGGATTCCTGCCTCCAGCAAAGGTTCTTTCGGGGGTCACCTGGAATTGTAACTGCCCAGAGGCGCTCGCCGCGCGAATATCTGCTCCTGTGGCTTTAGAATCCATATACTGGAAGGCCCCATTCAATGTCAGATTAACTCGGGAGTGAAGGCCGTAATCGAATATCAACTCGGCCTTGTACTCATCAATTCCCTCTTTCCTGGTTTTCGACTGGAACGCTAAGGAGAACTGCGGCGCTTTTCTGATCTTCTCTACCTCCTGTCGGACGACTTCGATTGAGTCAACTTCCGCGCCGAGGTGGTCTTCGATCACCCGATTGATGAACTGTACGTTCTCACTGTTGAGCCGTATGAGGAGATCCTCGAATGCCTGTGGGTTGCTCAAGCTCGCGTCGCTGAACCGTTTGAGTTCCTGCGCGAACCTGATTCTGAGCGTGCGGTCTGTCTCTATATCTTGGGCGCTGGGCCTCTTCATCAAGCCTAACCGCTGCTGATTAATGTTGTAGAGGTAATTCTGAACGAGATCCACGATCTGTAAGAAGCCCGGCGCCGCGCTCCTGATGGCGTTCGATACTCTCGAAAGGTCGCGGTGGCTCAGGTCGCGCTTGTCAACCAGCAGTATCTTCAAACCGGCGATCGTGGCGCGTTCGTTCTGTGACGCGTCACCTTCGTTCTGGTCGGGGACTTCCTGACCGAGCGTAAGCCAGAACCTTCGCCAGCCAGCATGCGCATTATAGAAAGCTGGGTCCAGCGGATCGTGGCTCTTCGCAGTTGCGTATAGGGAGTAACCTGATGCGGTGAAAGAGAAAGACTTTTGCTGCGCCCCCGAATTATCCCTCAGCCCGGCCAGATTCAGTGCGGCGCTGATGAGGTCTGTGGCCGAACTCTGGTCAACCAGAGAGGTCGAACTTTGACTCACGCTCGGCGTCTCCGTTTGTTTGGTATTTTCCCGCTGGCTTATTCGCGCCTTCGCCGCTTCTTCTACTTTGCAGTTGATCCACGTTTCGAAGTCCTTAGGGGCCGGGTTAGAACACTGGGCCGCAGCTACGCTGCAAGCCGCCAGCAAGCAAAACACCAGCCATATTGCGGACTCAATTCTTCTCCAATTCATGATTTTTCTCCTGTAGTTATGAGGTAAAGACTCGCAGAGGTTCTTCGAATTTGTCTTGCGAGTCGGCGCTCTCGTAATCTATCTGCTTCAGGCGTTCGATCACGGTGCCAGTCGCATCACAGTGGTCTACGACCAGGGTGTATTTGATTGCGGGGACGAATGACATCCTGACCCCATACTGGTCGTCATGGGCATCGAAGTCCGAGAGCTGCTTGAGCCATTCCCACTCGTAAGTGGCGAGCGGGTGTCCGGGAAAATTTATCTCTGAGAGGAGAGGCCGATGCTTACAAGCGAAGGTGAAGACGGCCTGCGCCCCTTTCACGCTAAGTTTGAAAGTAAGAAACTGCCCTTGCGTTTGGTCAACGATAACTATGCCTGAAGACTTGTGTACGGTTCTTGTGCCTGCAGTTCCGAAGTGCGTAGTAAATTCTGGCATGACGTATCCTCCTTGTCGGTCGAAGACTTTGAACTTTTCTTCGAGCGAGTCTTTCAGTTTCTCGATACACACCAGCCTGAGGGCGTACGCCATACGCTGCCGACGCCGTTAAAGCCTCGGCATAACCTCAGAAAGTGGGTGATGGTTTTAGGCGACTTTGATGACCGCAATAGCTGTTGCTGCGGGATTAGCTTGACTGATTGCGGCAACGTGGTAATCTCCCGCGACGGCAGGAGCAGTGTATTTGCCTCTGGACATTGATATGGCGTTCACGGTGCCGCCAGCGCCGTCTTCCAGGACTTGCCAATCCACCGCCGGGTTGTCCACGCCAGCGACGCTTGCCAGCAGGTCAATGCTCATGTTTGGCTTGATCGTGGCGACTGCAGGATTGACTTTCACCTCGGGCAGCGGCTTGACCTCAATCTTACGCGCATCCTTGGCAAATTCACCGAATTTGAGGACGCTGTTCACGCCATTTGATCCGGCGCTGATAGCTAACGCACCAATGAATATGTCAAGGACGCCCCACTGGAGATTGACAACTCCCGTGCCATTGGCATGCATAACTATGGGAATAGGAATACTGATAAGGAAGGCGGCAACCGCCATTAGCCACGTCTTTGTGGCAGTGTCTGTCGACTCCCCGGGCAGCTTCCCGCTGGCAAGTTTTTTCCAGAAGAAAATCAGGCCAGTAAAAAGCGGGTCAAAAAGCTCCAGCGTCCGCTGAACGGCAAAACCGGCAATGCTGATGATCGCTAAGGAGCCGCTGATGTTAAACACTTCGTTCAGGATCATAAGTCACTCATCCTTTCCGCTTTCGCATAGTCGCTTAAGCGAAGTGATACGGTCGCCCGCTGCGCCTGATTTAGCAGGCAGCGCGTGGCGGCACGAGGGCCAAAAAATCAGGTCTTTCTGTTACGCATTCAAAATATCGCGCGCTTTGGCTACCGATTGACGCAGGGCTCGGTTCCAGGTGGCTGACCAGCTTGTCGTCTGTCAGCGGCTTAACCCAGCCCGGGAGCGCGACGCCGCATAGCAGAACGAAGATCAAGGTCAGCGTCATGATCCGCATTATGAATCTGGCCCGGGGCCGCGCTCCCGGGCGGAATGATCAGTGAACATGGCGGTCATAAAAATCTTTTCGTCTTTTCCTCTTCCGCGTAGAAAA
The DNA here is from genome assembly GCA_035277165.1 of Blastocatellia bacterium. Taxonomy (GTDB): domain Bacteria; phylum Acidobacteriota; class Blastocatellia; order UBA7656; family UBA7656; genus DATEKX01. The sequence continues at coordinate 15,890 of DATEKX010000711.1, forward strand.
ACATTGTCAGTTTAATAAGCGGCGTTATATAAATTTGTTGTCAGTGTCCAAAGGGTCGTTCGAAGATAAAGACGAAGGTTGAATTTTTCAGGCCATTCAATCTATCGCCTTCACTACATAACGCACCAAAACGGTTTCAAAACTATCGTCTGAAGCGAGTGAGATTCTCCTGACCTTCTATTTCATGAAAAGAGGCGGTTTCTCGGCGGAAGTGCCTACGGTTCATCACGCTGCTTGGAGGGCTGTACAAAATGGATACTTCTTCAGAAGTGACCGGGCTGCTCATTGAATGGTGTAATGGTGATCAGTCTGCCTTAGAGCGGCTGATTCCGCTGGTTGAAAAAGAGTTACACCGTCTTGCCCACCACTACATGCGGCGAGAACATACGGGGCATACCTTGCAGACCACAGCACTGATTAACGAAGCCTTCCTCCGTCTCATGGATCAGAATCGAACTCGTTGGCAGAGTAGGGCACACTTTTACGCCATCGCGGCACAGATCATGCGCCGCATCCTGCTCAATTACGCGCGTGATCAGAAGCGCATCAAGCGCGGGGGCGGAGTGATTCAGATTTCTCTTTCCAGTGTAGAGGTTATGTCGCCTGAGAAGTCAATCGAGTTAATAACGCTAGATGAAGCGTTGAACCGGCTTGCACTGGTTGATGAGCGCAAAAGCAGGGTCGTCGAGCTACGCTATTTTGGCGGCCTCAGCGTAGAGGAGACGGCGGAGGTTCTGAACGTATCCCAAATCACTGTTTTGCGCGACTGGAATATGGCGAAGGCCTGGTTGGCAAGAGAGATTCGCAATGAGCCCTGATGACTGGCTGCGAGCCGAAGAACTATTCCATATCGTCATCGCCATGAGCGCTGAAGAGAGGCCCGCATACCTCACACGGGCCTGTTCACAGGATGCTTCGCTGCGCGCCGAAGTCGAATCCTTGATTGCCGCATTCGAAAATCAGCCTGAATTGATGAATCACCCGGTTCTCAGCCTCGGCCTGCAGGCGTTGTCTGACAAGTTGGATGAGGCGCCCCTGGTCGGCAAGCAGATAGGGCCTTATGCCGTTCTAGAGCTACTTGGGAGAGGCGGCATGGGAGACGTCTATCTGGCAATGGATGGCAGGTTAGACCGTAAGGTGGCCCTGAAGTTCCTATCGAGCAAGTTAATAGATGATGCTTGGGCCAAACGCCAATTTATTAAAGAGGCCCATACAGTTGCCAAGCTGAACCACCCAAATATCTGTGCCGTATATGAGTTCGAAGAATATGACGGCTACCGCTTTATCGCGATGCAGCACGTCGAAGGGGAGACCCTCGCATCGTTGATATCTAAAAGGCTGATCGAGCCCGAGCAGATACTTCCCATTGCCATTCAGATTGTGAGCGCACTGGTCGAGGCTCATTCCCACGGTATTAGCCACAGGGATATTAAGCCACAGAATATTATCATT
>DATEKX010000712.1:0-4578 GCA_035277165.1 Blastocatellia bacterium
TAGCAAAAAAACATTCAATCGCGTGATGTTTTCTCTGCTCAAGTCCCGCATAGTAATGCGGCGAACTCAATACGAGGAGATATGATGACACTTCTACTAGCTTTTCTCATTGGATTATTCGCGGGGCTGCGCTCGCTTACGGCTCCCGCGGCAACTGCGTGGGCCGCGCATCTGGGATGGTTGAAACTTGAGCGCCCACTCTCTCTGATCGGCTCGCTTCCAGTCGTCGTGATTTTCACTCTGCTCGCCGTAGCAGAACTCGTAGCCGACAAGCTGCCGAAAACACCAAACCGCACATCCGCCATGCCTCTGATCGCGCGCGCTGTGATGGGCGCACTCACGGGCGCGTGCGTCGCTGTCGGCGGAAAGCAATCCGCCATTGCTGGCGCGGTGCTTGGCATCGCTGGGAGCATTGTGGGCGCATTCGGAGGCTATCAGGTTCGCAAACGGCTCGTGAAAGCGCTGGGTGTGCCTGACCTCTACATCGCCTTGCTTGAAGACATAGTAACTATCGCCGGAAGTCTGTGGGTCGTCTCGCGATTTTAACCGGCGCAAGTTTACCGATAGACGGTGGCTTTGCCGCCTGATCTATTGATTCATATATAGAGAAAGGAGACAAGACAATTGCATGACGAGGGCGAAGCATATGCCGCAAAGTTGAATGAAGCTGGCGTGCGGACAACAGCGGTTCGTTACCTCGGGATCATTCACGATTTCGTGATGCTCAACGTGGTCACGAACTCCCCTCAGGCACGCAGCGCCATCGCTTTGGCGAACAGCAACCTGCGGGACTTCTTTAATAACCGGGAAGAAGTGAAACTCAAAGCAGCCGAAGTGTGATGTAAAACAAAGAGTTCACCGCAGAGTCGCCGCAGAACGCAGAGATTACGCAGAGAATATTTATTAACCTCTGTGTTCTCTGCGTTCTGCGGCGTCTTTGCGGTGAATCAGCGTTTGGTGATGGGTACTTTGAGTGTGGAAGTTGTTCCTTCGCCATTGCCTGAAATGATGTTGAACTCGCCGCCCATCTCTGTAGCTCGTTTGCGCATGCTCATAATTCCGTTGCCGCCTCTCCAATGGGCCACGCGGTCTGTGCTGGCGTCAGCAGCAAACGCTGTATCAAATCCTTTGCCGTCGTCGTTCACTTTGAGCATGAGCCAGTCTCCATCTATCTGAAACTCTATATCGGCTCGCGAACAACCTGAATGTTTCACAACATTATTGACGCTCTCTTTGAAGACCAGAAATATCTCGCGCCGCAGGTTCGCGCCGAGTTCTATATTGCTTTCAGCCGTTGGCGCTTGAAAGCGAAAACTGATGCCGCGCGCAGTGAAGATGTCGCTGGCAAATCGTCTCATACGTTGTAACAGATCGCTCAGATGATCTTTCTTCGGATTGATCGCCCACACGATGTCGCTCATCGCTTCAACCAATTCATTCGATACGCTGATGACTCGCGTCAGCGCGTCTAAGCTCTTCTCATCCTTGCGATCTACATTCTGGTGAGCGACTTCGCTCAAGATAGTAATCTGAGTCAGGCTCGACCCGATGTCATCGTGCAAGTCCGTTGCTATGCGCCTTCTCACTCGCTCCAGTTCTGCAAGTCGTTCCTCGCGGCTTTTCCTCAATGCTTCGTCGGCTCGCTTTCGATCCATCAATTGCCCGATGTGGCCGCCTATCGTTGACATTATCTCTACCAGTTCCTGATCAGGCTCGCGCTTGGTGCGTGTGAACAATTTAAGAACGCCGAGAACCTCTTGTCCGAGTAGAATCGGAAAACCGAAGGCGCTGCGCTGATCCGAGCCGTTGTCATCAGGCTCTTGATTCCACACGGCGGCGCAGCGCAACGCCTGCGTCTGTGGGTCGAGTTCCCACAGTTCGCCAGTCTCCCAACCGGCAACATCGCAGACGGCCTGAAGGATTTTAGGAGCCGCATCGTTTAGAGAAGCCGACTCAGAGATTATGTCAGTAACAGCGGCTTCGAGGGCGAGCGAGAGATTCGCCTTGCGAAGACGAGCGCCTTGCTCTGTGAGTTGCTCTGTGAGTTTTTGAGATTCGGTGAGGGCCGAATCGAGTTCCTTCAAGCGGGCGACGCGATAACGATCAAAAGCGAAGACAGAGGCGGCAATCAAAAGCACAACAAGAGAGATGAACCACCAACGACGCCAGAAAGGAGGGAGGATTTTGAAGGTGACAGTAGCAGGAGAGCGACTGTAAGCGCCATCGGAACTGACGGCTTGCACCAGAAACCGATATGATCCCGGCGCGAGGTGGGCGTAGTTAATGCTACGCTGCATGGTGAGCGGACTCCAATCCGCGTCCGAGCCTTCCAGCTTATATTGATAATTCGCCGCCTCGCTTACACCGAAAGCGAGGGCAAAAAAATCTATCTGAATATTATTTTGGTTGGCACCCAATTCAAGTTGTGACACAGAAGTTTCGCCCAGTTCAGAGAGCGGAATGTCAACACCTGAAATGCGCAGTCCACCAATAAAGACGGGCGGTGGAGAGGTCGTTCGCTCAAGCTCAGGGATGAGCCGCGACAGCCCTTTACTAGTGCCAAACCAGAGCGCGCCCGTTCGATCACGAAAAGCCGCGCGGAACTCTCCGCCGGTCAGCCCGTCTATTGCAGAATAGTGGTTGATGTGATCCGTTGCCGGGTCAAGCAGGTCTATGCCTCGAATGCTGAGAACATAAATGCGACCCGCTGAATCGCTTGTGGTATCTTGAACGACGTTGCTTGCAAGCCCTCTATCCTTTGTGTAAACCGCAAGGCGCGGGTGATCTGCGGTCGGGTCATCGATACGGCATACGCCACCTTGACCGAGAGCTACCCAGAGCCGTCCCGCCTGATCGCGATGGAGGCCATTGATAGCGCCTACCGGCAGACCATCATCTTGCCCAAGAATCATGAAGCGGCCATCCCTGTACCGGGCCAGCCCGCCTTCGCGAAGACCTAACCACATATTACCCGCTGCATCTTCGCAAAATGACAGAACTGTGGTGAATGGTCGCAGCCCGTCGGCTTCCGAATAACGATGAAAACGGGCAGTCTTGCGATCCCAGCGAGTTACAGCTTCGCGCATCGGAACGAAAGCGGCGATCCAGATGTCGCCTCGCGAATCTTCAAACAAGCGCGTCACATCATTATTGCTTAACCCATCGCCTGTTGTGTAAACGGCTTTCGGAGGCGTTTGCGCCAATTGCTCGAAACGACTCACCTTTGGGAACCGGCAAAGACCCAGACGCGTCGAAATCCACCACTCGCCCGTATGATCTTCGATGCAGCTATTGATATTGCGCCAACCCAAATCGCTCACGCCTGCGGGCAGGTTGGGCCTGATGGTTGTGAATGTTTTGCCGTCAAAGCGACTGATGCGCCACACGCTACTGTAGACATAAAGATCGCCCGCCCGGTTCTGAAAGAAAGAGCCAATGACCTGCCCCAGCCCATCGGCCTCGTCGTAATTCACGAGGCCGCGTCTTGTGACCTTTAACGCTCCGTTGGTTTCTGTGGTGAGCCAGAGATTGCCATCGCTATCTTCGGCAAACGCGCTGAGTCTATCGCGTGCGCGCTGCGCCACCATAAAGGTGCGAGAGGCTTCGCCCTCGAACTCGATCAGGCTGCCGCCGAACATGGCCGCCCATATCCGCCCATCAGAGGTTTGGCATAACGCCTCGACATCCTTGCCAAGGGATGCGAAACGGCGAGCATCAGCAAGCACAGCAGGCGAAAGCGTGCGCCCGGACTTCAGTAAAGAAACCTGCTCAGGGCTGAAGACTATCAACCCGGATTGATGGCCCAGCCACAATCTACCCTGCTTGTCTACTAATAATGCTGAAATATTATCTCTGCTTTCGGAAGGTTGAATCGCATAATAAATCATCCGGCCATCGGGCGAGTGATGAACCAGTCCAAAAGTTGTGCCGATCCAGAGACCGCCCGCCTCATCTTCGGCCAGCGCCCATACTTGTACCTGTATGTCCGAGTGCGACGGTATGGGAAGCTTGACGCGCTGAAACTCGCTCCCTGATTTCGCTTCGTCCAGATAAAACAGCCCGCCGTCAGTCCCCGCCCATAACAGTCCTGCGCGGTCTTTATATAGAAGATTGACGCGATTGGTCGCAGGCTCGTTGCTGACTGCGTAAACCGTAAAGCGCAAGCCTTCCTGCCGACTCGCATCCGCAAACGGATTGAAACGGATCAAGCCATCGCTATTGGTAGCAATCCAGTAATTGCCGTCGCTCGTCTCAAGCAAGTCGTTAACTGAGGGGGCGGGCAGCCCGTTGTCAACTGTGTAGTTGGTGAATTGATAACCATCAAAGCGGCTCAATCCACCGGCTGTGCAAAACCAGAAGAAACCGTGTGAGTCCTGTACGATGCGCTTTACTCGATTATTCGGTAACCCGTCAGCCGTAGTGTAAGACTTGATCGGCAATCGCTCGGCCCTCGCATCAGTTGCAAAAGCCATCAACACAGCGAGCAACAACACTACGCCAGTTTGTCTCAATTCAGACGGGAGCATCGGCACTCCTTTGCGATGCATAAATTCGTGAGTTATTTGGGCAAATACTACT
>DATEKX010000713.1:0-18177 GCA_035277165.1 Blastocatellia bacterium
CAGAACTACTGGCCGAGCATGGCGCTGCACGTTCGCACGGCGAATGATGCGCAGGCGTTGCTGTCAGCCGTGCGCAGCGAAGTGCAGACGCTTGACGCGAACCTGCCGGTCTACAACATCAAAACGCTTGCCGAACAAAAGAGTCGTTCGCTTTATGTCGCGCGACTGGCGGCGACGCTTTCGGGATTCTTCGGCGCGGTTGCGCTTCTGCTCGCGGCGGTCGGCATCTATGGCGTGATGGCTTATTCAGTCAACCGGCGCACGCGCGAGATTGGCATACGCATGGCGTTGGGCGCAGGGCGCACTGATGTATTGAAACTGGTGATGAGCGAGGGAGCAGTTCTGGTCGTAGCAGGACTTGCGCTCGGACTTGGCGTGACCCTGGCAGTCACGCGCTTGATGGCGAGTTTGCTTTATGGCGTGTCTGTTACCGACCCCGCAACCTTTATCGCAATTTCGCTGATACTCTTAGGAGTGGCTCTGGGAGCCTGTTTCGTGCCTGCGCATCGCGCTACGAAAGTTGATCCGATGGTCGCCCTACGCTACGAGTGATTAAGAAGCTGTTGTGGAATAATGAAGCTCCGTAGGAGCGACCTGTCTATAGCAGCAAACTATAAATTGCTTTGTAGCTCCGTAGGAGCGACCTATAAATCAGGAGGTCGCTCCTACGGAGCTACAGAAAATGTTAACGATGTTGAAACTATAGACAGGTCGTCCCTAACGGGACTTCTATGTTTAAGGAAAGGAGTTCTTATGCTCAGAAAAGTGACAGTCGTTTTCGCAGTCGTGCTTCTGGCTTTGGTCGCGGCGCAAGCTTCGCATAACGGTTCTCAGAGGAGAGTAAAAGAGAATGCCTCCGTAGAAAAAAATTATGACGAAGATTGCGAGCAGATGTTCAGCCATTCGATGACAAACCTTGCGGCGCGTCTTGTCGGTCAGGAAGAGAAGACTATTTCAAGGTCTGAAGTTTCAGTTCTCAACGTCGAAGGCAGCCCGAACGGCGGCGTCTCGATAAAAGGATGGGACAAGCCCGACATACTTATCCGCGCCTGCAAGATGGTCGGAGCCGAGACACAGGAAGAAGCGCAGGCGTTGCTCAATCAACTGACAATCTCAGTAGAGAATGGCAAGGTGCGCGCTCAAAGCCCTGACAAAAGCGCGCTTGGTCACAGGCAAAACTGGGTCGTGCAGTTTCGCATCTATGTTCCGCGCGATCTGGCCGTAGAGGCTTCCGTGCATAACGGCGGCCTTGCGCTCAGCAACTTGGTGGGCAAGGTAAACGGGCGCTCTCTAAACGGCGGCATAGCTATCAGCAAGAGCGGTGGCAGCGACCTGATAGAGTTGTATGCGACCAATGGCGGCATCTCGCTTCATGACGTAGAGGGCAAGGTCAACGCCAAATCGGCCAATGGCGGGATAACGATGTCCGGCGGCAAAGGTGAAGTAAGGCTTCACAGCCAGAACGGCGGGCTGGTCGTCCGTCTGCCCGAAGGCCAATGGTCAGGCGAAACACTCGAAGCTCATTCCGACAACGGCGGAGTGACGCTTGAAGTGCCACAGGGATTTGGCTCTGGCATAGAGGCCGAGACTTCAGCGCACACGCGGCTTGAATGCAATCTTCCTGAATGCAGTCAGATGCAGCGCGACTCGGACGACAGCCGCCCGAAGCGCGTGCAGATAGGCGGCACGCCCATAGTTCATGTCTCTACGCGTAACGGCGGACTGCGCATAGTGCAAAGCCGATAAAAAAATGATGAAGTATGAACGATGAATGATGAATTGAGAGCACGTCTTTCAGTTCACCATTCATCATTCCGCATTCATTATTATTTAGAGCCTGTATTGAAATGCCATAGCGATCCGCAAACAGCCTGCGCCAGCAGGCGGCAGCATCTAGCCCACATCCGAGGATGTGGGACCATCCGCAGTTATTGCGCATAAGCCCGTGAAACGGGCGGCAGAGATCGTGCCGCTGCCGCCCGTTTCACGGACTTATGCAAGATTGTCAACCGCCATCCCCACATCCTCGGATGTGGGCTGGATGCTGACACCCGCTGCGCGGGTTAGTTCAAAATACGCTCTTAGAAACGGGACTTTAATAATTTCATCGCGTACTTTCCGGCTAATCGAATTGGGCGCAGCGGGTAATATAAAAAAAAGAGCGAGCGGGGCATTGGCAAAAACATCCAGTCCCGCACAGTAGTGGTCATAGCCAGACGGAAACAGTATTTGCTTTTGTCTCGCAGGCGCTCTCTCATTTTGAGATGAAACATAGAACTTTCAACCGCTCCGAGCGCGTTGCTTCTTCCATCGAAAAGCCTTTTCCTTACTTTTTCGGCGAGTAACAATACCGCCCTGTCGGCCTCGGCTTGCTGCAAAACATCTTCTGGTAGAGGCGCGCCGAGAAGGTTGCTCGCCAGAAAGAGACCGAGCAAAAGCATACGCCTGCTGCCCAGAGCGGCGGCGCGCTCGCTGGTCAGTTGCCAGTTAAAATCTTTTTCGTGCTCGATCAACCGGGCCACATCGCATATCCATCCGAGTCGCGCCCAGAGGTGCTTCGATCCATGAATGCAAAGAACCAGAAGCGCGTCCTCCGGTGAAAGCGTCGCGACTTGCCTGCCAGCTATGTTCACAGATTGAATCCTTTCCAACAGGCATTCAACGCTCAAGGGAAAAGACAAAAATCCTTCCGCAACCTCCCAGTGAATCTCTACGAGCGCGCGGCTTTCGTTGTGCAGGAATGCGTAGTCGTAATGATTATCGAGAAAGGCTGCTTTCTGCGATTCGGTTAAAATAAATTCGGGATTGTACTCTTGCTTAATCAGAATTTCTTTAACGTCAAAGACATCCTGCTTGCGAACCAGTATATCCAGATCAACAAACTGCCTGAGCGCAATGTCTCCGTAAACAGCCGCAGCCAAAGCAGGCCCTTTGTAGGCGATGGCGGGAATGCCGTGAAATTTTAACAGGTCAAATATTTTAAGCAGTTCTCCTGTGAGCGCCAGGCTGGATTGAGCGTTTCTGATAAACCTGTCGCGAAGTTGAGTGATCGCATGTTTGGGCACAGTCTCGCGGCAGGTCTCGTTTAGAAATTTATATAAAAGAGGGATGACGCCATGCGCATCTGCTGTTTGAAATAAGTGTTCCCAGTCTATGCCTGTTTCGAGCGACATCTCGGCGCGCTCGCATGCTTTATCTGCTGGCTGAGTTCTCGCGCACTGCAAAAGCAGTTCGGCTTCGCTATGACCTTTTGCTGGAGAAATGTTGTCAAGCTTCACAAGCGGAACCTGCCTCCAGAGGCAATTATGCCGCAGAAAGTTCTTGCGGGCGAATCAACGGCTGAATTTCAGTGACAGTTCGCTCACACGAGTCAGAGCGTCGCTCCATTTGGCAAAGTGTTCGGGGAATTTATCAGAAACACGGTGGGCAGTTTCTTCGAGCGAAGTTTTTCCGTCCATCAACGACAATATAAAGTGTTCAATCTGGCCGTCCTCATTCAAAGACGGCGCATGGTTTGAGGCTCGTTTACGCAATTGCGCTAAAGACAGCGGCGTGGCGAAGAAGGTGGACTGCGTGAAATTGGCTTTGACTTCGCCGGGTGAATTTCGACCCGTCACGCGAGTGTCCCAGCGCCAGATGTAATCATCCCCTACGAGATCAGCGCGTATCGCAACAGAGATTGTGTCATCGGGCGAAAGGGTCACGGGTTCGGCTAAAGGAAAAAAAGCGCTGCCATAGATAAGCTCCTGCGAGCCGGGAGCATTAGAAAATCCGACGCCTCCAATCAGCGAAGTATCAAACCAGATGCTGATTCCATGAGCCACGCCTTCACGCAAAGCAGTCCATGTCAGTTCGGCACTGATGTCGCAGCTATCCAGAGTCTTATAGTCGAGCGTTGCCAGACACTCAGGCTCCGTCAACATCTGTTCCGGCTTCATTCTGCCCTTCCGCCAAGTGTTGATCGCAAACCGCCGCCCGGAAATCAAAGTCAAGTTATGAATGTCATCTTCCCAGACAGCCGCGTGCTCTTTATAAAGTTCCGGCGCTTGCGCTATTGCCGCCCACAAGCTGTCGCGTCGAGGAATCAATATTCCGTCAGGAGCAAGCAGCCGTTTTCTGGCATCCATGATCGCTGGCAGGTGATGTTGAAAAAGCGGAAGGATGCCTCGAAGGTCAGAGATGATAATGTTGGCTTGCTCAGGGAGCGTTACTCGGGTTGAAAGCTCTTGAATAAACTCTATGCGTTCGGAAAAGCCATTGGCGGCAGCAGCTTCTCTGGCCACGGAAATCGCATCGTCCGGCTCAATGGCGTAGACACGTCGCGCGCCGAAACGGCAGGCCAGCATAGCAAAAATGCCCGTGCCTGTTCCTATGTCCAAAACAACCGAGCCGGGTCGGACTGCCTGTCGCAACGCCTGCACATAAGCATCCGTGCGCACGCGGTCTGCGATCATGCTGCCATAGCTGAATACGCTATACATTAGAGCCTTGATCAGATTCCACCACCGCCGGGGCCACAGAGGTCAATGCCTGAAAATCATCGAGTATGACTTCGCAGAGTTTCGATAGATACAAAGGGTTTCGGTGAGGAGTCACTCGCCGTAAAGGGGCGCTGTTCATTACCTGACCCAGCAATTTGAACTCGCGAGCGCGCATTGTTTTATCCATCAGCCTTGTAGCATATGTATTCGCCACTAACGCAATGAATCCTTCGCTTGCAGGCACGGCCTCAACCGACGGCGCCCGCATATCGTCACTGCGCTCATCCAGAATATAAATAGCGGCAAGCGGCAGCGGCTCCTGCTGAAACCGGCAGCCGTTGCCCGTCAACTCAAGGTAATGTTTATTCCAGGTCGGAGTCAGATAGGGCAACGCGTCTTCAGCCCCATAAAGCGCGGTTACGGATTCCGCCCACAGGCGAATACGGGGATAAGCGGGCTGCACCAGGAAAACCTGCTCCTGCTGAACGAGCGCAACAATGTCTTCAGATAATACGCCGTATCCCGAACGAGCGAAGGCGGCGGCGGCGGTTGACTTGCCTGCGCCGGAGGAACCAACTAGCGCAATTGCCTGATCGCCTACGGCGATGGCGCTCGCATGAAGGCAGACCGTGCCGCGAAGTAGCAGGACTAAACCCATCACGGGGCCAAGCAGGTAAGTCGCCGTATCGTCTACGGTCAACGAATCCGGCCAGGTCGCCCACATTTCGGTTCCAGTTCGGTCTACTACAAATTCAGTCCCATCAGCATAGCCAAGATGGAAATATTCGCCTTCTTTCAGGCTCCGAATTATTAAGAGGGGTTCGCCATTCTCTGCGAGGTCTGCGCTGACGTACCACGTCTGCGCTTCTTCCAAAACAGGATTCAACCATGAAGGTTTCAAATCCAACCATATTCGCAGGTCGGGCTGGCGAACGGTTGTTGAAGCGATTAAGCCTGGGATTGCATGGCTGGAGCAGACAGATAAACCGTAGATGGAATAATCAAGCAACATGGTTTCGTCTTTTCGCGCAAGGTTTGATCGGCGGGACTTAAAACCCTGTTTTATCAGGCCCAGCACCGCCATCATTCATTCCCATGGTGCCGCCATTTCTCTGCGTGATCTCGCGGAGACTGCCATACATTATCAGTCGAGGCCGGTGATAATCTTTTCCGGTTGATTTGTCTTCAGACGATTTGAGAGTATTCGCTTCGATGGTCATTTTCTTCCTCCAATTCTTTTCCCACCCTGGCCGTCGCCAAAAGCCGCAGCCAGCAGTTGAGGCTGAACGGACGAATGTTCACCCAAAGTTTATCAGAGTCATTCTCACCGTCAACAGATGATATCGCGTCCCTGTCAACATATTTAGCCATTTCAGGCGACGGATCAAACAGTGTCAGCCATTGTGCGTTGCGTCCCCGCAAAGCTTCAACTACAGGGTCGGCAGCCAGCGGAGATTTTGGGCGATGCAGTATAGACTCCGGTAGTATTCCACTCATCGTCTGCTTGAGCAATTCTTTCTTCACGCACCAGGGCACGGGCGGAATCGCTAGCAGGTAACTGATCAGGCGAACATCAGCAAAAGGATGTCGCGCTTCGAGAGGCTCTGCCGTCAGTCCGGCATCGTAGCGTTCAAAAAGGTTGGCCCAGTACGGCGATGAGAATACTTTGAACGCATAAGGACGAACCGTATCCTCAGGCAGCGGCTCATCATTAATCTGCCTCCATCGCCCGGCCAGATTCATTCGCTTTGCAAAAGACGGATTCAGCCATGTCGGGTAAGATGACACTACAGGGTTCTTGTTCAGGCGGCGTTTCAACCATGTGCGGAAACCGACCGGCGGTAACTGACGTTGCGATAAAGCATACCACCCCATGCCCGTCAGCAAGCGTCCGAAACGCCGTTGTCTGAGCAGCGAGGCGAAATACGCCTTGGGCGGCTCGCTCAGAATTGTGTCCCCGTCCCAACCCGTCAACGCGACGCGGCTGTGGGCGGCCAGACGCTTTAATAGATCGGCGGACAAGGCTAAGAACGGATACTGATAAGGCTCCGGCTGGTTTGCCGCTACTTCATCCCATCTTTCATAAGGTATGTAGTCGTCGGCTGCCAGATATTGGATCGGTATGCCTAAAGAGCTTGCGGCCTCCCCCGCGTAGGAACGTTCTTCATCGGGAATCAGCCTGTCATAAACGATAGCGCAGGCATGCAGATCAAAGTCGCGGAATTGTTTTGCAAGCGAAGCTTTCGCAACAGCCGCGATTGCCGTCGAATCAAGCCCGCCGCTCATGGAAACGCACACGCGATCAGCGCGCAGCCGATCTTCTACCGCCTCTCGTAACAACTCTTCGAAACGCTCGATATATTCGCCTGGTCGCTTGTAATAAATAATTTCTCTTGTCGGCAGCGTCCAGTAACGAATTACCTGCGCCTCACCGCCCGACCATGTTAAATAATGGGCCGCAGGCAGACGTTTGATGTCAGCAAAGGATGTTGTAGCAAGGTCTTGATTAAGCCCGAAAAGCAGGAAATCGCCGATGGCTTGATCGTCCAATTCATCTGAGACTGCCGGGTGCAGCCGCACGCAATTGAGCGTGTTGCTGAGTATCAAACTATCGCCCGCCTGCGCATAGTAAAACGGTTTTACGCCGAAATGATCGCGGGCGCAAAACAGTCGGCGGTTTCGCCCGTCCCAGATAGCAAATGCAAAATCGCCCAGCAGGTGTTCCAAACACTGCTCGCCCCACCTGTCATATGCGCGCAGTATCAACTCGACATCCGTCACATCCTTAAGATTGGCCGTTGCTAGTTTGCCGATCAGTTCTTTCCGGCCATCAATGCGGGCATCAGCGGTAATCCAGACTTCTTTGTCCAGACTGAAAGGCTGTTGTTCTTTGAGCGATTCTTGCGTTGTGCGGAGCAAAGTGTGGCCCAACCCAATGTAGTCCTTGCTCCATATCCCAAGACCATCAGGGCCGCGATAAGCCATGAAGTCGGTCATCTGTTGCAGCAATTCCCGGCTGACTGGCTTATCATCAAGGTTGATGATGCCGACGATGCCACTCATTAAGAATTTTCCCTTGCAGGTATTACAGCGCGCTCGAAGGGCTTGAAGCGTTGATCAACGTCGAGCGTCTCATTCAACGGAATCCCGTCAAGCTCCACCCACGCATGAGCTTCCATGCGTCCCGCTTCTTTGCGCGCGCCAAAGCGAAGGTCGCTTTTGATTCCTTGTCGCCTGAGAAGCCACCACAGCGTGAGCGATTGCGGCAAACACGTCGCCCGATAAGCGCCATGCCGGGCCGCCGCCTGCACCATTACATTCGTAATGCGGGCATTTTGGGCCATTTCCTTAGAGTTTTTTTTAGCAGGAGCGAGATGGGTCAAGAATGATTGCAAACGCTTGAAACTTATCAATCGCAATGTCAGGCCGCTCAATGGCAGCAGCAGCAGTGATTGAATAAATAACTGCCGCTCGAATCTTGATAGCCGCCAAAATTTGCGCCAGCTATTCACTGCCGACCTCCACTAAACCTTGTTCCATCAACTGTTGAATCAGCTCGTCCAAGTCCTCTCGCAGTCGGCTCGCTTCCACCTCGTATTCGGCAAGCAGCGTTTCGTAAGCGGCCTGAATTGAATCCGATGCTATGAGGGTTTTCCACATCTGCGTGCCCATCTCATCCAATCCGAAATAGCATTCGCTTTTCAGGTTGAGCAGAACGGACTCGTCGCCAACTTCGGAAATCAATATGTCCGGGGGCACTGAAACGCGCGCTGCGAAAGATATTGCCATTACCTTGTTTATCTCACTTTTGATCTATGATCATTAAGTTCATGTAGTTTTACTTACAGACAAAGGGGGCCGATTAGCTGATGCGATGCTCCTAACAGGCCGCCATTATACCATCAAAGTTGCGCCGGGCAATCCTGCGAATTCTGCAATGGAGTGATGAGAAATATATTGCCTCGGGAGTTGAAATAACAAGTCAATCTTCAGATTCATTGACAGGCGGGTTATACTAACGTATCTTTTGAAAGATTTGGCAGGTTTGTCGCTTTAAACAATCACCCCCACATAGCACCCTAAGAAGGAGAGGCACTGCGCGATCCAGTATAAGCGTTGCCCAAGGTCCAAAAGCCGGCAACAGGCAGGCAAGAGATACAGCCCTTGCAGTTTTACGAGCAGTGTATCCACATCCCCCAGGCCTGAGCGTTCTTCGTTTAATAAGACAGCTACTCTAAGTATAGCTACATCCCTATAAATAGCCGGGGTTCGAAGAGTTCGCTTTAGGATGTCGCTTTGTGCAAGAAGATATCGCCGCGCGCTGCGGCTTCCCTTTTGGGTTTAACGATTCAAGGGCGTAGCTTGCGCGTTTGACGGTTTTGATACAGAAAAAAATATTACGAAACCTGAATAATGAGTGATGCAACGGCAGATTTTTCTCTCACTGTTGGGGTTTTGGAGGCTGACTTATGGCAGATGAACGGGTAGAGCTTGAAAAGATTCCTCTTTCCGAGGATGCGCCGCTTGTCAGACCCGGCTACCCCAGAATGCCGGGCTACGCGGAAACGGGGTACGGTTACGGCTATGGCGAGGAAGAAGACCGTGCGCACCTGCGCGAATTATGGCGCACCATACGCAAACACAAATGGCTTATCATCACAATCGTGGTCGTTGTCACAAGCATCGTCACAGTCGAAGCCTATCGGGCCAAGCCCGTCTACAGCTCGACTTCGATCATCGAGCTGGGCAAAGAGAACACCACGATGGTCAAATCTACAGCGGGCGATTTGGTGATACAGACGGACGACACAGACCTGTACTATCCCGAAATGAGCATCAAGACAAAGATGCTCAAACTGATGAGCGAGCCATTGCTGGAAGATGTTGTTGTCGGCCTCAATCTGGATAAAAACTCCAAGTTCTCGGATGTCGGAAGAAAGACATCCTACTGGGAAGCCTTGCAAACTCTGGGGGGCCGTTTGAGCGGGCAAAAACAGGAAGAGCCTGCCCGGACTGTGATTCAATCATCGCCTATGGAATCCAGTTCCGACATCGCGCGCACCCCGGAAGACAGCGAGCGGCTCGCGCCTTACGTCGGCATCATCGCGGGCGGACTGGAAGTCGAACAGATCAAAGACACGCGTGCGCTCAAAGTCACCTACACACACACAGACCCCGATATCAGCGCGGCTATCGCAAACGGCGTGGCGCAGACTTTCATTGACAGCAGTTTCCGATCCCGCACAGAGAAATTCACGAACGCATCCGACTGGCTCGACCGCACGACTCGCGAGCTTAAAGCGAAAGTGCAGCAAGCCGAACAAGCGCTTGCCGATTACACTCGCTCGCACAATATCTTTTCGACCGAAGGCAAAGAAACGCTCACGACTGAAAAGCTCTCGCGCCTGCACGAACAAGCCACACGCGCCGAAACCGAACGAATACTCAAGCAATCAGTCTACGAAGAGGTGAAAGCAGGGCGCGCGGCTCAATTGCCTGCGGCATTTCAGGATCAAAAGATCGCGGGGCTTCGAGTAAAGCTGGATGAGCTTCAGGCACAATCCGACCGATTGAACATGAAGTACGGCCCCGATAATCCTATGGTCATAGACATCAAGCAGCAGGTCTTGACTACGGAGTCGCAGATTGAAGCGAGCCGCAAGGCGCTCGAAGAGAAGCTCAAGAGCGAGTACGAGCTTGCCATGCGCGACGAAACATCTCTCAAGAGCGCTCTCAATCTGGCGAAGGGCGAAGCCGTTCAGCAAAATCAGGACGCCATTCAATACAACATACTCAAGCAGGAAGTCGAAACCAACAAACAGATGTACCAGGACTTTTTGCAAAAGACGAATCAGGCAAAGGTTGAAGTAGCGCAGCAGCACAACAACCTGCGACTGATACAGCCTGCGCGTGTTCCCCGCGCGCCGGTCGGGCCGGGAAGGTTTCGCACCATACTGTTCGGATTGCTGTTAAGCTTCGCAGGCGGCATCGGTCTGGCTTTCGTACTCGAATACCTGGACAACTCGATCAAATCGGTTGAAGACGTTGGCCGCTATGTGCGATTGCCCGCGCTGGGCGTGATACCTGCAATATCTGCAAACACGGCTCGAAGGGTTGGGAAGCAGGAATCAAAGGGGATGATCTCCGGCAATGAAGCCGGTCACGCCGCAAATGACCCGACATCGCGCAACCTGATGGCGCTCGACAATCGTTCGGCGGCGGCGGAAGCCTATCGCGTATTAAGGACTTCGATGCTGCTGTCAGCCGCAGACCGTCCGCCTAAGATTGTGCTTGTAACAAGCGGGCAAGCGGGCGAAGGCAAAACGACAACGGTGGTCAATACTGCAATATCATTAGGCCAGCTAGGCGCGTCTGTGCTGATCATTGATTGTGATCTTCGCAAGCCTGCTACGCACAAGCTGTTGAACGTCGAGCATCAAAACGGGGTGTCAACATACCTGTCGCGCGAGACGGAAATCAACGGGTTGATACGTAAGCTGCCGATAGGCAATCTGTCGCTTCTACCGTGCGGGCCGATACCGCCGAACCCCGCAGAGTTGCTCTCTTCAAACAAGATGAAGAATATGCTGGCTCTGCTTTCAGAGAGCTATGATCACATCCTGATAGACTCGCCTCCGCTGTTGAGCGTGACAGATTCCGTGATCCTTTCAACGATGGTTGATGGGGTGATACTCGTAGTACACGGCGGCAAGAGCACGCGCATCGCCGCGCGTCGCGCCCGACAGGAATTGACCTCTGTAGGCGCAAAAATATTCGGAGTCGTTCTCAACAATCTCGATGTGAGCCGGGACGGGTACGATTACACTTATTACACGGGCCGCACGTACGGAACCACAGAGACCACGAGTTAATACACAATCAAGTAAAGGCAACCGAGAAGATGAAAAAAGCATTGATAACTGGAATAACGGGGCAAGACGGCTCTTATCTGGCCGAATTGCTCCTCGCCAAAGGCTACGAAGTGCACGGCATCATCCGCCGGGCTTCCGTATTCAATACTGATCGCATAGATCATATTTACGCAGACCGGCATGATCCGGGCGCGCGTTTATTTCTTCATTACGGAGACCTCACGGACGGCACAGGGCTGACACGGATACTTGAGAAAACACAACCGGACGAAGTCTACAATCTGGGCGCGCAGTCTCACGTTAAAGTCTCTTTTGAACAGCCTGAATACACAGCAGATGTCGTAGCCACAGGGACTTTAAGACTTCTGGAAGCGCTCAGAGGCTACATCGCGACCGCAAACAGACAGGTTCGTTTTTATCAGGCGGGGTCGTCTGAAATGTTTGGGAAGACGCCTCCGCCACAAAACGAGCACACGCCTTTTTCGCCTCGCAGCCCCTATGCCGTGGGCAAAGTGGCCGCGCATTACTGGGCAGCGAATTATCGTGACGCCTATGGGATGTTCATCGTAAACGGAATACTCTTTAACCATGAATCTCCGAGGCGCGGCGAGACCTTTGTGACCCGCAAGATTACGCGCGCGTTGGCTCGCATAAAACTCGGCCTACAGAAAAAACTTTATCTGGGGAACCTCGAAGCCTTGCGCGATTGGGGATATGCAAAGGATTACATGGAAGCCATCTGGCTCATGCTTCAGCAAAACGAGCCGGACGATTACGTGGTGGCGACAGGCGAAGCGCATTCCGTTCGCGAGTTCTTAGACGAAGCCGCCGGTCATCTGGAAATGAACTGGCGTCATTATGTCGAGAGTGATCCGAAATATTATCGGCCCACAGAAGTCGATCACCTTTTAGGAGACCCCAGCAAAGCTCGCCAAAAACTCGGGTGGAAGCCCGAAGTCACTTTCAAGGAACTGGTCAGGCTCATGACAGAACACGACCTTGAGCTAGCGCGACGAGAATGCACTCTTAATGAGGCAGGATACTCGGTTCCTCTTCGAGGCATAGCCAACGGAGGAGATTGACAGGTTGATAAAGACCTATGACCGATTACTGGCAAGATAAACGAGTCTGCGTAACAGGCGGGGCAGGATTTCTCGGTTCATACGTTGTAGAAAAACTTCAGCAGCGAGACTGCTCAAGTATTTTCGTTCCCAGGTCGCGCGATTACGATCTCCGTGACCGTTCGGCCATTCGCCGAATGTACGATGATGCGCGCCCTAACCTCGTCATTCACCTTGCGGCGGTCGTCGGAGGCATTGGGGCTAACCTTCAAAACCCTGGTCGGTTCTTTTACGACAACCTCATCATGGGCACTCATTTGATAGATGAGGCGAAAGAGCGCGAGCTGGAAAAATTCGTTATTGTGGGCACTATCTGTTCATACCCTAAATTCACTCCGGTTCCTTTCAAGGAGGATGAATTATGGAAGGGCTACCCCGAAGAAACAAACGCGCCTTATGGGTTGGCAAAGAAGATGCTGCTGGTGCAGACGCAAGCTTATCGTCAGCAGTACAATTTGAATTCCATCTACTTGTTGCCTGTAAACCTCTATGGCCCGCGCGATAATTTCGACCTTGCGTCTTCGCATGTGATTCCCGCCCTCATCAAAAAATGCGTTGACGCAAAGAAAAACAACGAGCGGCAGATTACAGTCTGGGGCACGGGAACGCCGACCAGAGAGTTTCTGCACGCGGATGATTGCGCCGAAGGAATATTGTTAGCGGCTGAGAGATATAACAAAGCCGACCCTGTTAATCTGGGCTCAGGCCGCGAGATTTCCATCAAGAGTCTTGTTTCGCTGATCACCGAGTTGACAGGTTTCGATGGCGAAATAGTGTGGGATACGACCAGACCGGATGGTCAGCCTCGCAGATGTCTGGATACTTCGAGGGCTGAAAAAGAGTTTGGATTTAAGAGTCGAATTGATTTCAAAACGGGGATCAGGCAAACCATTGATTGGTATATCAGTCAGGCGAGTTAGTCGCGCTTCCTCTTCCCGATTTCAGTTTTCATGAAAATTGTTTATTTGAATCCGTCCGGGCAGCTAGGCGGAGCAGAGATAAGCCTGCTGGAAATTCTATCCAGTTTGCAAGCAGCGCGCTCTGACTGGCAGTTGCATCTGATCGTTGCCGAAGACGGCCCTCTGGTCGCAAGGGCGCAGGCATTGGGGATTTCGACTGTAGTCATTGCCTTTCCGCCAGTGCTTGCTCGATTGGGCGATGCCAGCGGAGCAAATCGTTTCATTCTTCTTTATAAATTGCTTTCAGCCGCGAAAGATGTGCTGGTTTATATCAAAAGATTGCGTTCGGCTCTTCGCGAGCTTGCCCCGGACTTGATGCATACCAACGGATTCAAGATGCACATTCTGGGCTTATGGTCGCGCCCAAAGCAGGTGCCTGTCGTCTGGCACATTCACGATTATGTCAGCAAGCGGCCTGTGATGGCTCGACTGCTCAGACGATACGCCCGGCAGTGCGCCGCCGCTGTAGTCAACTCCAAAAGCGTAGCCAATGATCTGCGATCAATCTGCGGCGATCTCTCGCAAGTCCACACGGTTTACAATGGAGTTGACTTGAATCGATTCTCACCGGCTGGAGAGAAGCTCAATCTGGATTCGCTTGCGGGTCTGCCGCCAGCGGAGCCTGAAACTGTGCGAGTCGGTCTTATAGCGACCTTTGGGCGATGGAAGGGGCAGCCGGTTTTCCTTAAGGCTCTGTCGCTGCTGCCCGCGCGCTTGCCGGTTCGCGGCTATGTTATCGGCGGCGCGCTTTATCAAACAGAGGGCAGCCAATTTAGTCTGGTCGAGCTTCGCAATCTGGCTTCTCAACTGGGCATCGCAGAGAAGATAGGGTTCACAGGTTTTATTGAGAAGTCGGAAGCGGCAATAAGGTCGCTCGACATCGTTGTTCACGCCAGCACGGAACCTGAACCTTTTGGACTGGTGATTGCCGAAGCAATGGCATGCGGGCGCGCAGTGATCGTGAGCGAGTCGGGCGGGGCTGCAGAAATTACTGACACAGGAATCAACGCGCTCGGACACAGGCCCGGCGATGCTGAAAGCCTTGCCACAGACATCGAGCAGTTGTCTACGAATTCAGACCTGAGAATCAAACTTGGGAATGCGGGCAGAGTGGCCGCCGAACAACGTTTCGACCGATTGCGATTGGCGACCGAATTGATTCCAATTTACAAACAGGTAGTCTCATCAGCGCATTGATGCGTGTCCTTCACGTTTACAGCGGCAATCTTTATGGCGGTGTTGAGACATTGCTTTTGACGCTCGCTCGTCACAAGCATCTATGTCCCGAAATGGAGCCGAGTTTCGCGCTCTGTTTCGAGGGCCGTTTGAGCGAGCAATTAATCAACGCTCGAACACCTGTTCACTTATTAGGCGGCGCGAGAGTCAGCCGTCCTTTGAGCGTGCTGAGGTCAAGGCGGGCGCTCGGAAATCTTTTGCAGCGCGAATCTTTTGACGCAGTGATATGTCATTCCTCATGGTCGCAGGCGATTTTCGGCCCCGTAGCGCGACTTGCTCGCGCGCCTCTTTTTTTCTGGCTCCACGACAGGGTAAACGGGCGGCACTGGCTTGAGCTATGGGCGCGCAAATGCCCGCCCGATGTCGCTGTGTGCAATAGCCAATTCACGGAATCAACTTTATTTAATCTGTTTCCGCAAGCCCGCGCCGATGTGATCTATTGCCCGGTTGCGCCGCCCGTAACCAGCTATTCGAGTCTTGATCGCGACCGGGCGCGAGCAGAGTTAGCTACGCCTGCTGATTCGACTGTGATAATTCAAGCAAGCCGTATGGAGAAGTGGAAAGGCCACCTGTTAAATCTAAAAGCTCTCAGCCTGTTGAGAGATATTCCCAACTGGGTTTGCTGGCTGGCAGGCGGAGGTCAGCGACCGCACGAGGCCGAGTATTTCAACGAACTGAAAGAGACTGCTGAAAGATTGAAGATCGCAGACCGCATTCGCTTTCTAGGCCAGCGTTCGGACGTTGAACGTTTGTTAGCTGCCGCAGATATTCACTGTCAGCCTAACACGGGGCCTGAACCGTTCGGCATCGCTTTCATCGAGGCGCTTTTGGCTCGACTGCCTGTGGTGACAACGGCAATCGGCGGCGCAAGAGAGATCGTAAGCCCCGATTGCGGCGTGCTTGTTCCGCCGGATGATGAGCAGGCGCTTGGTCGCGCTTTGAGGCAGTTAATAGAAGATCGCGCCCTGCGCGAAAGACTCGGAAGCGGCGGCCCTGCTCGCGCAAAAGAACTTTGCGACCCGGCCACTCAGATCGAAAAACTCAGACAGTCGCTCGTCGATTGTATAAGCGAGAGGGCCACAAAATAATGACTTCCGCCGTTTACGATCAAGCATTGGAAGCGCGCGCGCTTCAGAGTCTCGGCTCAAGCGACAATGCCATTTACGGAATGGTTGCCGAGGCTTTGAATCAGCGAGACGCGAGGGGCGAAATGATCGTTGATTTAGGCTGCGGCAACGGCAACCTTTTGCCGTTTGTGCGCGGTCGTTTTGATCGCTACATCGGGATTGATGCCATTCGGCATGAGAGCTTTCCGCGTGATGCTGAGTTCGTCAAATGCGACTTCGACAGCGGCAAAACAACATTGATGGATGCGTGCGCTGACGCGGTTGCTGCTGTCGAAATCATCGAGCACCTGGAAAACCCGAGAGCCTTTTTGCGCGAGCTTACGCGACTGGCGAAACCCGGAGGCTGGGTAATCGTCACAACACCAAATCAACTCAGCCTGCTCAGTCTTTTGACTCTGGTTGCCAAGCATAGATTCTCGGCTTTTCAGGATGCTCATTATCCGGCGCATCTGACTGCGCTTTTGGAAATAGACTTGAGGCGCATCGCGGCAGAGTGCAACCTGACAGAGGTCGCAATCGCTTACAGCCGCAAAGGTCGTTTAGTGCTCACCCCCTGGCACTATCCTGAATTTCTCGCATCGTTATTTCCCAGAGCTTTATCCGACAACCTACTTTTGATTGGAAGGAAAGCCAGTGGTAAAGACTGAACTGCAGCCCGCGTCTGTTTGGGTTCGTCTCGCGGCAATGATGATTCATCGTCTTCCGGTTGCGCGCTATCGCGCCATGACGGCTCTCAGCAGTCGGTTCAAGTACCCTTTCTTAATGAAACTTTCCGAACAGATGGGCGGGTACTGGTTCAAGTGCGATCTGCGCGATTCGATAGCTCGCGAGATTTGTTTCAACAGCCGATATGAGCCGCAAGAGACATCCTTGATCGAGTCAACTCTTCGACCGGGCATGACGTTTGCGGATGTCGGGGCGAACTGGGGCTACTTCACTTTGATAGCTGCTCACCTTGTCGGGAAGCGCGGTCGCGTAATCAGTCTGGAACCTGACCCGAGACTGTTTCGGACGCTTCAAGATAACATATCGAGAAATGGACTCTCTCAGGTAACAGCTTTGCAGGTTGCCGCCGCAGACGAGCCGGGAACTTTGACTTTGAATGGGTATGACGAGAATGGTAGCAACTGGGGCGTATCAAGTCTTATCGCAGATGCCGTGGAAGGCGCTTCGATTTTTCCGGCAGCGGCTCGACCGCTTGACGCGCTTTTAGACGAGCAGGGTATTGATCGCGTTGATCTGTTAAAGATGGACATTGAAGGCGCCGAAGAGATGGCCCTGCGCGGCATGAGCGCAGGTCTTCGGAAACATCGTTACAAGCGCATACTTCTGGAAGCGCACCCAACCCTGCTCGCGGCGCAAAAGCGCACGACAGGCGACGTTCTCAATCTGCTGATAGAGGCCGGGTACCAGGGCTGGATCATTGATCATTCTTCGCAAGCGATTCGCCGCGCGGCTTATGCGCGCGCGCTCAATCCTGCAGATTACCTAAAACGCTTAGACGTTAGTGGCTGCTTTGATGAGTGGCCTCATTTTCTGTGGCTGTCTCCCGATTCTGTGTTAGAGCAATGACGACTGATCCGAAGACCATCACATACACAAACTTTGAAACGCCGCAGGTGGGCGCTCGCAACCGAATGCGCGAGAGCAAGTGGGTGTTAGGATTCGTCTTTTTTCAAATCGCCTGCCAGCTTGCGTTGCTATTGAACAGCATTGGCCCATTACGAGTGTTCGTGCGAATGGCGACCTTCGCATCCAGCATCGCTATGCTGTTCATTCTGCAAAAGCGCGGGCCTCGGCATCCGTCCACCACCGCCGCTTACTGGGCACTGGGCATCGTAGCTCTATCGTTATTTTATCCGACCACAAACTTGCTGGCCGGTATTGCGCAGGCTGTAATGTATCTGGCAATCCTTGCTCCGCTCTTCTGGGCTTCGCGCTTGAACATAGCGCTTCCGGCGCTGCGTAAAATCATTCTGGTTCTATGGGCTTTCTACACGCTCAGCGCAACTTTCGGTGTGCTACAGGTCTATTTCCCCGGCAAGTTTCAGCCCAATCTGTCTGCCGTATACGCCTCGATGGACAAAGGCTATCTTGCCGACCTGTCTATCACAACATCGAGAGGCGAGCGCGTATTGCGGCCAATGGGACTGACAGACGTGCCGGGCGGAGCAGCTACGGCAGGATTCTATGCCGTGCTGTTTGCGCTGGGTTTGTTTGTGACCAATAGCAAAATGTGGATCAGGGGCGCATCGGTCGGCAGCATGATGGTCGGCACGATGTGTTTATACCTTTGCCAGATACGTTCGATACTGGTCATGGCTGCGATCTGTGTCATAGTTTTCGGAATTCTTCTGGCATGGAAAGGGCGAATTGCGAGG
>DATEKX010000714.1:0-7670 GCA_035277165.1 Blastocatellia bacterium
ATCGAACGGTCAACGACCTTGCGGGACTTTATCCGGCGCTTGCATCGGTTGCGGTCGTTCCGGTTGTCTTCACAAAGCTTCATAACTACAAACATCTGATGACTGCTGTGACCGATGAATTTTCTCACGCTCTCATAAAAGAGATGCGCCCGGTGCAGCGCGAATTCCGCGAGCGTTTAGGCAGTACGTTTGTGTTTCTAGCCGACGAGTTTTATTTACGCGCGGGGTTGCCGTTGCCGGGCCGCGCGCACTACGGCGACTATCCGCAAATCGAAGACGGCGTAGGCATGGTGCGCCGATTCATTATTGATGCAAAGAAAATGCGCGCGCGCGACCTCGGCTTAAAACCCGGCTCGCTTCACGGCACAGTCGCCACGGGCGAGTTGTTTTACCCGATACTGTCCGATTGCGTAGCCGATATAAACGAACGATTCGGAACAAGGCTGAAGGTTGTCAGTCTCAAAAATCAGTTCTTCGGCGAAGAGGTTACGGTTGCCGGTCTTATGGCAGGAGGCGATGTGCTCAACGCGCGCCAGTCGCTCGAAGGCAATTTCGTAATCGTGCCCGAACAGGCTTGTTTGAAGTCGGGCCATATCTTCCTCGATGATTTGACACTCGAAGACCTTGAGAGCGAGCTTGGCCGCCCCGTAGCTCACGGCGGCGCGTCGTTACTGACGATGATCGAGCGCGCCGCAGAGCTTGAATCGCGCGCGTTTTCGGGAGCATTCGCCGTTTAATCTCGCGCCGCAAAAATGAATCAGTAAATACTCTTGCATCCGACGCCGGTTAGTTCTACTCTTTGGCTATCTGCCCCTGCCGCTCACGCAAATTATTTTCATGAAGTACTGGTAATCGAACACAGGAAACGGGTGGAGTGCGATGATGCGCGACAACGGACATAATAGAAGCCAATTGGCAAAAGCAGAATCCGCATTGCAGGAGATGGAAGCAAAGCTGGAGCACACGAAAGCTTTGCTCGCAGAGCGAAAGGCCGAGCGCATAGAGATTGAAACGCAGGTCAAGAATATAAAATCGACCGGCGACATAAACAAGATGGTGATATTGCAACCTCGCATGTTCGCTCTGGATAAAATAATTGCCGATCTGAAGAATTCCGAATCCGATTGCCTGCAACGCATAGAATCGTCGAGGCGTTATCTCTACACTTTATACGTCAAGTTGGAAAAGCTCAGACAGGAAGCGGCCACACTCGCAGACAAATCTTCATTGCACGACCAGGAACACAATCTTTTGCCGGACGAGCAGGCCAGCCTGCGTCGCTTGCGGTTGCAAATTCAGGCGATAACCGGCGCAGAATAAAAATCGTTTCACTATCTCGATAATAACTCAGCCCCGTAGGGGCGACCTGTCTATAGTCGCAATCAGGTAATTGATTTGTAGCTCCGTAGGAGCGACCTCTGAATCAATTACCTGATTGCGACTATAGACAGGTCGCTCCTACGGGGCTAAGAATCATTTGTCGTTCGTCAGAACGTAATCGCCTTTGCGCGCGCCGGGCGCGATCTTCCATCCCGCGTTAAGCTCAAGCGTCCACCCCTGCCCTCGCAATGGCCGAGCGTCGGCATCAACCGGCGCGGAAACTGTGATTCTTTTTATCGCTCCTGCTTCGCGCGTCATCAACGCGCCGCCTGTTACGGTCAATATTCCCCAAACATTGCTTGCCGTCATGTTCGGATAAACTGTGCTTGCGTCGTCAAAGGCTTCGAGGTTGTTGGGGTCGTATGTGTACTGCGTATCGTTTGCAAAAGGAATGATCAGAACAGGATTGTTAACGAACCGCTCGCGGTAAGCTGCGACACGTTTTTTGCGATTGCTGTCTCGCTCGACCTCTGACGCGCGAAGCGCATCGCCGTCATACTTCATCAAACGACGATCAGCTTCTTGATCGAGCTTCGCTGGCAGTTTGATCGAAAGCGCTTTTGCTAAACGAGCGCCTATGTCATCAGTCGGCTTCAATCCTTTCCTCCATGCCGGATTCGCGCTATCGAGTAAGAATCCGTATGCAGGCCCCGAAGTGTAGGCGAAGGAACGAACGAAAGTGGGCAGTGATTCTGAGGATTCGATTTTTTTGACTATGGAGTCAATCGAATCCGCTTCCGGCGTTCCGCGCAATTTGACTCCAGTGTATTCCGCAAGCCCTTCGTTCATCTCCAGACTCAATTCGCTTTGAACCGACTGCGGAAACAGGTGATGGCGGTGCGCGCGAAAGATGAGCGCATCGGTGATCGCCGTGCGGCGTTCTGCTCCCGAAAGTTTCAGCCCTTGTTTGAGCGCCCGCCATTCCAGTTGCAGCCACAATCGCCCTTCAAACGTGTCGAGATGATTGTTAGAAGGATTCGAAGGAGGCAATCCGATTTCATCCTGAATGCGATGATATAATTCGTGAATCATCAATCGCGCTCGCGCAGGCTGAGACGAAGGCAGAGGCCAGATTACCATCGTCCACTTTACGCCCGCCCAGTTGGTTGCGGTATTTGCGATGCCGACATCTTCGGGCAGATGTCCGACGAACACATTTCCTTTTTTGGAAAGTCGCGATTGCTGGTCGCCTTGATTCGCTACGACCATTCGCGTCGCCGGGTCAACCAGCAATATGGGGCCGTAGAGCGAAACTCCCCACAACGCGCCGCCATCCTTATCGCAAATAGAACGCGCTTCCTGAAAGTACTGCTCGGCAAGAGCTGTATCAACTGATTGCCCCTGACCGATTGACGAAAACGTGAACATCGAAACTGCTAGCAGAAGCGTTTGAAATATTGAAAGACAAATCTGTTTTGTACGCATAATTCCTCGTTAATCAACTATCTCGCCTTTGGCAATTTTGACATTGAATCTCAACTCGTACTTTTTGCCGGGGCGCGGCCTGTAACGTTCGCTCAAATCGTAACTGATATCCGAGCCTAGTCTTGCGATGCCCGCCCAGTTCAGGGCGACCGGCTCGCGCTTATCGTCAATGCGATGAACGTCGAAGTTGATCTCAATTTGATCGGACGGGCGACTGCGCATATATTCGTTGATCTTCAGGTTGACGGCGATGGCTTGCGTGTCTGACCGCAACAACAATTCCTGAGCTTCTTCAAACAGCAAGTTAGCTGCCCCGCGAGCGATCTCTCGACCGTCTTCGAGCAATCGCACTTCGGCTTCATAATGATGAGGAATCTTTGAAGCTCGAATGTTTACAATTCCGCCCTGGCTTATCTTCAGAATATTTATGGCGAGCGGGCGCAATTCGCCTGACGGAGCGTAAACAGACTCTTCGGTCATTGCAGGCGTGATCTCTATCTTCAACATGTCCTCGCCGCCGCGACCGAACGGAAGCAGAATCATGTTTTCATCCAATCCGAGCCGCAGAGTCTGACTTTGCTCGTCTTCTTCGTAAAGCGGCAAGCCCTGCAGTGAATAGCCGTAGAGCCTGCGCGTTTGAAGATTTGCTCTGACTCTGAGCGCGCGGCTCTCGTCAAAATCTGTTAAAAATCTCGCCTTCATCTTGAAGCTCTGGCCTTGAAGGTCTATGTCAAAATCGGTGCCCGGCGGCCCTTCGATGACCGATGATGAAATAACGGTTCGCTCTCCTGCGTGCTCTCGAATCGTCGCAATCTGAAACTGCATTCGCTTTAAGTCAACAGCCTCCCGGTTCGCATTCGTTGATCGCAGACGACCGCCGCCCGTCAGCGAAAGCAGCACGAAAAGAATCAATGTCAGTCTAGAGCGCATTTTCATCAGTTATATTCCTCACCGTTTAGTGGTGTAGATGATCGCTCGCTCGCCTTTGTCAAAGCGCGATAAATCAAGTCCGTCTTGAGGCGCTTGATTATTAACCGGTGCGGTCGCACGTTCGATTCGCGCAGGTCTGGTCGCGCGAATGTAAACAGACCACGCAAAAAGGGCGAAAAGCGCCAGCATCACCAGCGAGAAGACAGGCACAGGCAGAGCTATTCTCTTTTCCCAGAATGGAACTCGTTCAGAATTGAGAATTTGTTTGATTGCTCGGCGCTCGACGCTCGCGTCCGGTTCGTATGGATGCGACCGGATCTGCTCGCGCAAGCTCAGAAAATCCGTCTGCGCCTGCTGGCAAATCAGGCAGGACGAGAGATGAAGTTTCACTTGTTCTGCTTCTTCTCGTTCAAGTTCGCCGTCAATCAACAGCGACAATTTTTCTGTGAAGTTGCAACTCATATGTTTTCGACCTCGCTATTTGGTCAAGAAGTCCTCGCGGTCTTGTTGCTCATCTCGTCCCAACGGGCGCGCAATGAGCTTCGCGCGCGAAAGATATCGGATTTAATTTTGCTTTCCGAAACGTTCAGCACGCGAGCGATCTGGCTGTAACTCATCTCTTCCTGCTCGCGAAGCAACAACGCGGCGCGCTGGTCTTCGGGCAAAGACTCCATCAAAGAAATCACCTTTTGCCGCCGCTCAGATTGCGCGAAAGCCTCTTCCGGGTTCGGCGGCGCGGCGCTGAAAGCTTCGACGACTCTCTCAAAATGTTTTGCTCGCGTCCGTTTCTTTTCCAACTCGTTCAGCGCGAGATTGCGCGCCACGCGATAGAGCCAGAATCGCGCTTCGCCTGACGGAAGCCGATAAAGGCCGAAGCGATAAAGACGCAGAAAGCTTTCCTGTGCAACGTCTTGAGCAGACGAACGCTCGCCGATCAGGCATTCGAGAAACCGGCAGAGGTTCGGATAGATCTCGTTGAAGATCGAAATAAACTCGTCGTTTTGTCGCGCCATAAACTCTCTACATCTATAAAAACAGGTGAGCGATGAAAAAGTTGCGCGGGCCGGGATTTTTTTTTACGGCACCGTTGTAGCGCCCGGCTCGCGGCAATTATCAGGACGTAATGAATTGAGAAATATATTCACGGAGCATAGAAACGGTGATATATTCCACAAAGTCTAACGAGTATATTCCATCAACAGGAGTCGAACATGTCATCACAGCAATCGAAGGCGCAAGGCATTGATGTTTCTCACTATCAAGGCGCGGTAAACTGGCAAAGCGTAAAACAGACTGGCATATCGTTCGCCTTCGCAAAAGCGACCGACGGCAGTTCGGATGTAGATTCGCAGTTCAAAAATAACTGGCAAGGCATGAAAACAGCAGGCATCGTTCGCGGAGCTTATCATTTCTTTGAACCCACGCAGGATGCAACCGCTCAGGCGAACAATTTCGTCAACACAGTCGAGAGCCTTCAAACCAGCGACCTCCCGCCAGTCATTGATGTAGAGATCAATAATGGAGTAAGCAATTCTCAGATGATCAGCAGTGTCACGACCTGGCTCACCATCGTGCAGCAAGGTCTGGGGCGCACGCCTATGATCTATACGATGGCTTCGTTTTGGAACGCGCATCTCGATAACCAGTTCGGAGACTACCCTCTATGGGTTGCTAACTACGACGTTCAATCGCCCGCGATACCGCAGGGCTGGAGCAATTGGGAATTCTGGCAGCATTCGCAATCAGGAAGCGTCAATGGAGTGACAGGCAGCGTTGATCTTGATTGGTTCAACGGCTCGCTTGCTGATTTGATGGCTTTCCTCCAAGTCTCATTCGTCCCTGCGATAACGCCGACGCCAATTCCACCTTCGCCTCAACCATCAACATCAGGCACGCAAACTTACACTGTGAAGCCGGGGGATACGATTGATAAAATAGCCGCTCAATTCGGCGTATCGCCTTCGGCTCTTGAGCAGGCAAATGACATACAGAATCCGAACCTGATCGAAGTAGGCCAGACGCTTACTATTCCTTAAAAAACAGAGAGTTCACTGCAGAGACGCAGAGACGCAGAGGGGCGCAGAGGATTATTAATCTTCTCTGCGAAATCTCTGCGTCTTTGTGGTGAAGAAGATTATTGAGACAATTTCAATAGCAAGTATAATATCTACCTATAAAGGAGAGCTTATGAAGTCAAGGTCTCGCCTGCTTGTTCTTCCCATTCTCATATCGCTGTTGTTGACTCCTCTCAACTCAATCGCGCAATCCGCTCAACCGTTCGAGCCGTTCGTGACGAGAATCCGCGACGGACTGAAGCTCAACGAAGAGCAGGTCAGCCAGTTGCGACAGGTGCTCGTAAAACACGAGCCTAAAATTACAGAGTTGCGCCGTCGCGCGCAGGCGACGCCTTATGCGCCGGGACTGCTGCCCGAAGTTGAAAAGGAACAGAGCGCGATTCGCGATGAGATCGCGGCGTTTCTAAACGACGAGCAGAAAGCGAAGCTCGCAAGCGTTGATGCGCGAGTG
This sequence comes from Blastocatellia bacterium, assembly GCA_035277165.1. Lineage (GTDB taxonomy): Bacteria > Acidobacteriota > Blastocatellia > UBA7656 > UBA7656 > DATEKX01. The sequence continues at coordinate 6,262 of DATEKX010000714.1, forward strand.
CCTGTTCCAATTGTTCCGCCTTTCGTGCTGATAAACATTCCGCCGCGCGTGCGGATGGATGCAACAGGCGGGGCTTCGTTGAATCTTGCAGGCCGCGAACGTTTGATAGCCTCTCCATCACAATCAAACAAAGCGCGGCTCAACGAAGACCAGAAGATACTGCACCTGCTCAATCGCGCGACCTTTGGCCCGCGACCCGGCGATGTTGATCGCGTGCGGCAAATGGGTTTGGATAAATTTCTGGATGAGCAACTGCACCCGGAAACGATTGACGATTCGGAGTTAGAGAAACGGCTCGTTGTTTTGCCGACTCAGCAGATGACGCCTACCGAGCTTTATCAATTTTATCCGCCTCCGCAACAGGCAGAGCAGCGCGCAAAAGAGAAGAACCCGCCGCCGATATACGGGCGCCCGCAGCAGATTACCGGCGAACTCATTCAACAAAAGCTCGTGCGCGCGGTTTCGAGCAACCGCCAGTTGCAAGAAGTGATGACCGATTTCTGGTTCAATCACTTCAACGTCTTCGCGCAGAAAGAAGCAGTCCAGTGGCTTGCGACCAGTTACGAGCGCGACGTGATTCGCCCGCGAGCGCTCGGAAAATTTCGCGACCTGTTGCTTGCTACAGCGCAAAGCCCCGCAATGTTGTACTATCTGGACAACTGGCTTTCGGCTGCACCCGATGCGAAAGAGCCGCGTCCGCCGCGCCCTGCTGCCGGGCCGCCTCAAATGAGAGAGAACGCCAAACCCGGTTCTGCGGCGATGGCTTCAACAGAAATGCAGGTCGCCAGCGATAAAGCGAAGGTCATTGACGATGCGACTTTGCTGGCAAAGATAGACGGCGCGCAGCAATCGCCGCCTAAGAATCCACCCGCCCCTGCGCAGCCTCGACGCAAACGAGACATCAATGAAAACTACGCGCGCGAGTTGATGGAGCTTCATACGCTCGGCGTTGATGGCGGATACACGCAAAAGGACGTGCAGGAAGTCGCGCGATGTCTTACGGGCTGGACTATAGACCGCCCGTTTCAAGGCGGCGGCTTTATCTTTCGCCCGTGGATGCACGATGCAGGCAGCAAGACTGTGCTCGGCGTCAGCCTGCCTGCGGGAGGCGGCATTAGCGACGGCGTGCGCGTGATTGAAATTCTATCGCGCCATCCTTCGACTGCGCGATTCATATCAAAGAAACTGTGCGAGCGATTCATCGCAGACGATCCGCCTCGTCAACTGATCGAGCGCGTAGCACAAGTCTTTTTGAAAACGGATGGAGACATACGCGAAGTGTTGCGCGCGATTCTGACTTCGCCTGAATTTTATTCGGCGGCGGTATTTCGCGCGAAATTGAAATCGCCGCTCGAACTCGCAGCGTCGGCCATTCGCGTTCTTTGCTTCTCTGCGTGAAAGATTTATCT
>DATEKX010000715.1:0-3917 GCA_035277165.1 Blastocatellia bacterium
AGTAGTATACCTCCGACGAGAATATTGCGATGAAAGCAAAACGAAAGTTTAACACGGGCGGCACGATGCCCGTCAAACCATTTTTGCGAAGGAGCAAAGTTGTGTTTAGTTCCCCTAAAACGATTTTAGCATTCGTTGTTCTCTCTTCCCTGCTTATTGTTTCGTGCAAGTCTACCTCTGGCACCAAAGACACGGAAGCCGTGGCAAAGGTCGGCTCGCGCGAAATCTCAATGAAGCAGGTTGATAACGTCATCAAGCAGCAATTAGACGCCAAAGGCGGCGGAACATTTACGCCAGCCGAACTGGTCGCGGCTCGTCTGAGTGTGCTCGACAACCTGATTCAGGAAGAGGCGCTCTTTCAAAGGGCGCAGAAAGACAATCTCGTTCCCGATGATAACAAGGTGAATCAGGCGATTCAGAAGAGAAAGCAAGATGCAAATCTGACCGAAGACCAGTACCAGGCTCAAATCAAGCAGGCAGGTCTCACGGAAGAAGAAGTCAAAGACCAGATTCGCCGCGAACTTGCGATTGATGCGCTCAGAGAGGCTCAACGCGCGCGCGTCAGCCAGCCTACGGACGCCGAGATTGAGAAGTATTATTCTGAGCATCAGAATGAACTTCGAGCGGAGCGCGGCGTTGATATTGCAGTCATTGCAACCGACCCGGCTAACAATAACGCAGCCGATGATGCGATAGGCGATGTGCAGGCTGAACAGAAGATCAAAACCATTTATGACCAGCTCAAGAGCGGGGCCGATTTCGCAACCATCGCTTCGCAGAGGTCGGAAGATCCACAAACGGCGATGCGCGCAGGAGCGCTCGGATTTGCGACCGAAGATCAGTTGAAACAGATATTCCCAACAAGGCCGGATTTGCCGCAAAGGTTGATGTCAATGAGTTCCGGGCAAGTCACCGAGCCGATCAAAGATACCGTCGCGAATCGCTGGTTCATAATCAAAGTTAATCAAAAGGTCGAGCAGGCGCGAAACCTGACGCTCAACGATGTTCGCGCCAACATCATCAACTCGATCACGCAGCAGCGACAGGGAGTGTTGCTGAACGCGCTAATGCTGAACTCAGTCATCGAAGCAGGCGTAAAGAATCATCTTGCCGAGCGCATAGTTCAGAACCCGCAGACGATTGTCGAAATGCGCCCCTCAGCATTGCTGCAGCAGGCCAGCCAGCCGCCGCAGCCGCAGCCAAGGTTTGAGAATCAGAATCAGTCAGCGCCCACTCCCTCCAATAGCAACCGCGCTTCATCGTCAAATGCAAACACAGGCTCGGCTTCAAGCAGCCCGGCCAAAGCGAATGCTAACCGATAAATAGAGATTAGAGGTCAGAGGTTAGAGATTAGATTGAAACAAATCTCCAACCTCTAGCCTCTAGCCTCTGACCTCTGCCTTTCATGCTTTTCCGTCTAGAAGATGTTCACAAATCCTACGGGGCGCAAGAAGTGCTCGGCGGGGCGACGCTTCAGGTGAACCCATCGGAGCGCGTCGGACTAGTGGGTCGCAACGGCGCTGGAAAAACAACGATCTTTCGCCTCGTGACCGGACGCGAAGAAGCAGACAAAGGAGAAGTCATTCTGCTCAGAGGTCTGCGCGTCGGACTGCTCGAACAACAACCGTCATTCACAGGTGATCAAGTTGTGCGAGATGAAGCGCTGTCGGTTTTTCGCGAATTGCGCGCGATGGAAAGCGAGATGACGCGCCTCGAACACGTGATGGCCGAAGCAACAGGCGAAGCCCTTGATATAGCCATGCATGATTATAGCGACCTGCGCCATCGCTACGAGTTGGAAGGAGGCTTCACTTATTCTGCGCGCGCCGAAGCTGTTTTGATCGGACTCGGATTCAAGAGCAATGAATTGTCGCAACCTGCGAATCAGTTGAGCGGCGGCCAAAAGGCGAGGCTTGCGCTTGCGAAGCTGTTGCTTGCCGAGCCTGATGTTTTGCTGTTGGACGAGCCGACTAATCATCTCGATGTTAATGCCGTCGAGTGGCTCGAAGATTTCCTGTCTGAATACAAATCCGCTTTCGTCATCATCTCGCACGACCGTTTTCTGCTCGACCACACCGCGACAAAGATAATCGAAATAGAAGCGGGCCGCGCCAGTGTCTACACGGGAAACTACACTGCATACGTCAAGCAGCGCGAAGAGCGAAGGCTTTCACAGATGCGCGAGTACGACGAGCAACAGGAGATGATCGCTCGCACAGAGGAATTCATCCGGCGCAACCTTGCGGGGCAAAAGACCAAGCAGGCCAAATCTCGCCGCAAGATGCTCGAAAAGATAGACCGGATTGAAGCAGTGCGCGATGATCGCGTGGGCGATTTCCGGCTTCAAGGAGTAGCGCGCGCAGGAGATAATGTTTTGGCTGTTTCAGACCTCGCCGCAGGCTACGGCGCTAAAGCGATTACTCGCGGCGTCTCGTTTTTACTCAGGCGCGGCGAGCGGCTAGGCATCATCGGCCCGAACGGTTCAGGGAAAACGACTTTTCTGAAAACGATCAACGGCGACCTTGAACCGCTTGAAGGCGGATTGACGTGGGGCGCAAATGTTAATATCGAATATTTCGATCAAGAACTAGCGAGCCTCAATCTCTCGCAGGTAGTGATTGACGAACTCGGCTCGGTAGCAGTGCGAGCCACGCCGAACGAATTGCGCTCGTTTCTCGCGAAGTTTCTTTTCACAGGCGACGACATCTTCAAAAGCGTAACGGCGCTATCGGGCGGCGAGCGAAGCCGTCTTGCGCTTGCGAAACTCATCTACAGCCGCGCAAATGTTTTGGTGTTGGACGAGCCTACGAATCACCTCGACATTCCGTCGCGCGAAGCGTTGGAACGCGCGCTCAGTGATTATCCCGGCACGATAATCACAGTCTCGCACGACCGTTATTTTCTCGACCGCATAGCCACAGAGATACTTCATTTTGAAAACGGCTCGGCGGATTATCATAACGGCAGCTATTCAGATTATTACGAAGAGCGGCATCGCAAACAGGCGGCGATTGAAAAGCCTTCTATGAAACAAAACGCCGCAGCCAAACAGCAATCGAAGCCGCGCGCGAACCCGCAGGCGAAAAAACGCCGCCCGGCTGAAACGATAGAAAAAGAGATTCATACTCTCGAAGTAGAGATGGCAAAGTTGACAGAGAAACTTTCTTCGCCCGCGCCCGATTGGGGGCCAGCGCAGTATGCCGAGATAGTCGCACAGCAGGAACAGATCACTCAGCAATTGAATGACCTTTATAGCGAATGGGAAGCCGCGACAACTTCAGCGAATAAATAAGCGCGCAGATTTCATTTAGAGCGAGTTTTGAAATGCGGCAGCGATTTGATAGCAGTCCGCGTAGCGGGCTAAAGCATAAAGCCCACATCCTCAGATGTGGGTTAACATAAAGACCAAAGCCTTAAGCCCGCGTAGCGGGCGGCAGACATTATTACCTGATACTCTGCCGCCCGCTACGCGGGCTTGTGTAGCATCTATCGACCGTATACACATATCTGGCGATATGGGCTACGGTCTGACACCCGCTTCGCGGGTTATTTCAAAACACGCTCTTAGAGACTTTCCGCTTCTGTTTTCCACATCTTTTCCACACCATTTCCACAGGCAATCTTATCTTTTGTCAATATGTTGGGCATCACAATAATATCTCCACAATTTGTGGTATGCACTTTATCGCGCGATGTGCTACACTGCCGAACCGTAGAAGTTTTGTGGGCAGAGAATAAACAGGTCTAATTCTCCAGCAATCGAAAGCAGGGACAATAAATAACCAGCTCAAGCGGCTCATCCCCCGACCGCGCGAGCTTTTTCGTCTTCAAAAAAACCCATGAACGAAAAAGATTTTGTTCACCTTCACCTTCATTCGGATTTCAGTCTTCTCGATGGCGCGATTCAGATAAAGCCG
>DATEKX010000716.1:0-3278 GCA_035277165.1 Blastocatellia bacterium
ATAACAGAAGCTATGCCATCATTCGCCAGAGGTGGCACGATCATTGCAACTGTGTGAAATCTTACCCGTGCGGACACTTGAGAGTTTCCTTACTTTATCAAAAACCGGCCTGGAACAGAGTGGTAGAAAACCCGGTGGCGATCTATCAAATGGCGGCTTTCTTGTCTGATGTAGGTTCAGAGTGGAATGAAACGAGACAAGAAGATCGGCTAAGAGGAGAGTTGGGAGATGGAAAAAAATACACACTCAAGTCGCAAAATCAGTGAAAAAAAGAAATGGTTCGCCGCAAGTGTTGGGCGATTTACAATGGCAGCGTTGCTGGTTTTAGCTGTCGTCTTTGTAGCCTTGCCCGACCTAATGCGCGCAAACGCTGCATCACAACTCAACTACAGGATTGCATCTTTCAGCGCGGGGGCCAATCCTTCAGCCGCAAAAATCGGAGACCTGGATGGCGATGGGTTGAACGACATCGCTGTCATCAACCTTCAGGGAAACTTACAACTATTTTTCAACAACGGCGCAGGCTCGTTTAATCGGGTTTCATTAAACGGGCTGTGGCCGTCAAGCTTTAACACGCTCGACATAGACATCGGCGATTTGAATCGCGACGGGCGAAACGATATAGCGGTTGCGTTCTCGACTCAAAGCGGGGCCGTTTCGGTTCTGTTCAATCAAGGCAACCGCACGTTTACCGCTCCGGTCAATTACAATTCGTGCAACTCATCGAAAGGCGTTGCAATCGGCGACCTCGATCAGGACGGCGATAACGATCTGGCCGACATAAGCCAGTGCTCAAGGTCGGGCATACTGCTCAACAACGGGTACGGTAACTTTGCTTTAAACGGCACCTATGGAAGCGGGACTGCTTCAAGATCAATCAGCCTCGCAGATTTCAACCGGGACGGTTTCAAAGACATTGCCTATATGAACGCCACGAACCAGGGCACAGTCACAGTAATTCTCAACAACGGAAACGCAACCTTCGGCTCTGCTGCGTTGTACTATGTGGGGGATTCGCCCGATACTCTGACGGTCGGTGATTTCGACGGCGACAGTGCCCCCGAGATAGCGGTTGCGAATTCTTACTTCGGGCAGGTGTTCTTCCTGCTCAATGACGGCAACGGGTATTTCTACTCCTATTCGGAGCTTACCGCAGGGGATACGCCCACCAGCATAACTTCGGCTGACTTCAACGGCGATGGTCTTCTCGATGTTGCCGTCACCAGTATGGTAACAAACACGCTTACGATTGCGCTCAATCAAGGCAATTACAATTTCGCCCGCCCGACCACTTTCAACATCGGGCAATTCCCGGTAGACGTAGAGGCGGGAAAGTTGGACGGCGATGCATTGCCCGATCTGGTCGCGGTCAATCAAAACGGCGGGAGCATAACGGTTCTGTTCAGCGCGGTCGTTGCATCGCCGCCTCCGCCTCCGCCGCCTCCACCGCCACCGCCTCAAACAACGCTCACGGTTACAACGCGCAAAACGAGCACAGCAAGGCTGGTTGATCTGAGATGGAACGGGGCTACAAGCTCAAGCCTTGAGATATATCGCAACGGCTCGCGCATAGCCACAGTGTCGAACCACGGCAGCTACACCGATCAGATGAACAGGCGCACAACAGGAACTTTCAGATATAAAGTCTGCGCGACGGGTGCCCAAAACTGCTCGAACGAAGCAACGATCAGCTTCTGATTTAAATGAAAATAGTCCCCGAAGGGGACGTATGCAATAGCTGGGGGCATCCTCTCGGTAAGCAAGCCAGCTACATCTTGACACTGAAAGGGTCGAACTCTTTGCAGAAAAGAGTTCGACCCTTTCAGTGTCGTTTGCTTTCGGCGTTATTTTCCGGTGGTATAGCCCATTGGTATCTACACAAGATGCGCCGTTGAGTTTCAGCCTGCAAAGCGGGCGGCAAATAAGTTTCAGCCCGCAAAGCGAGCGGCAGTCTATAGCCCCGTGCGCAGCGCGGGACGCGGCGTTGGCCTCCTGGAAAAGCCTGCGAAGCAGGCGACAGACATTTCATCGCAGGATGGCTGTCGCCCGCTGCGCGGGCTTGATTGGCACGGGCTGTGATTTCCCCGCGCTACGCACGGGGCTATAGACTGTCGCCCGCTTCGCGGGCTGAAACTTATCTGCCGCCCGCTTTGCGGGCTCGCTGCGCACAGGGCTAGAATCTGACGCCCGCTTTGCGGGCTAAGATTTATGTAGCTGCCAAAGGGTGTAACCCACGGCTATTGAATTTCGCCCTTTCAGGACTTATTTAGGTCAGCGATTCACTGCGCCCATCATCGCTTCGGGGTAGCGAGTTCCCGCAGCAACTCCTTTCGGCGCTACTTCGTCTATCCGTCGAAGATCGTCTTCGGAAAGCGTGACCTCAAGCGCCCCTGCATTCTCTTCGAGATATTTGCGTCGCTTGGTTCCGGGAATCGGGATGATGTCTTCGCCTCGAGCCATGACCCAGGCTAGAGCAAGTTGAGCAGGACTGCATCCTTTCTCTTTGGCCATCTCATCAATGCGACTGACCAGTTCCAGATTCTTATCAAAGTTCTCGCCTTGAAAGCGAGGCGAATGCCGCCTGTAATCATCTTCTGCCAGATCATCGAAGCTCTTGATTTGACCGGTCAGAAACCCTCGACCGAGCGGGCTGTATGCGACGAAACCTATGCCAAGCTCTCGGCATGTGGCAAGCAAATCGTCTTCGGGGTCGCGGCTCCAAAGGGAGTATTCGGTTTGCAGCGCGGCAATCGGATGAATCAGTTGAGCGCGACGCAAGGTTTCAGACGAAGCTTCGGAAAGGCCCAGATACCTGACCTTACCTTCTTTGACCAATTCAGCCATCGCGCCGACGGTCTCTTCTATCGGCGTGTTAGGGTCTACGCGATGTTGGTAGTAAAGATCAATTGTATCTACGCCCAGGCGACGCAAACTACTTTCGCAAGACGCGCGCACATACTCCGGCTTCCCGTTGATGCCGCGAACCGTAGGGTCAACATCGCTGCGCACTATGCCGAACTTGGTCGCAAGTATTACTTCGTGGCGGCGACCGCGAATGGCTCGCCCGACAAGTTCTTCGTTTTTGTACGGCCCGTATATATCGGCAGTATCGAGAAAGTTGATGCCGAGTTCGAGCGCTCTATGAATAGTAGCGATGGATTCTCGGTCATCAGTGTCTCCGTAAAATTCCGACATCCCCATACAGCCCAGCCCCATTGCCGAGACCGTCAGGCCGCTTCTACCTAATTCTCGTGTCTTCATGTTTTTTCCCTTCTTCG
>DATEKX010000717.1:0-3180 GCA_035277165.1 Blastocatellia bacterium
TCGGCAATCCGGGCAGGGACAAGCCCTGCCCCTACATAATCAAAAATCATTTGCTCTTAATTCCGTCTGCGAGCTTTTCGGCTTGTGCTCTGTTGAAATTTCCTGAAATCATCAGGGTGGGTGATGACAGATCGCCAATAAGCGTTGCCGCAGACTTGATCTCTCCATTCAGTAAAATAGCCATCATCTTACCGGCCTTCCCTTTAGTGGCTTGAGATAGATTCTCTGCGCCTTCTGGAGAGAGAGTGATTTCTATACTGAATAATCCTTCACGGATGTCTTCTATGGCCTGCGCATCCAGAATGTCGCTGTTAGTAATAACAGCCTTCCCGTGCAGGTAGTATTTACCATCCTCGAATGTAGCTTCAACGAGGCCGTCGGCTGGCTCCCGTTCAGCGAATCGCATTTCAAAGTCCACTCGCGGGCGATCTTTAACCTGCGCGGCAGAGCAAACCAGAGCAAAAGCCAATGCCAGAATAACAGCTTTCATTTTTCTTCCAGCCTCCGCGAGCGCGTCGAGCCGTAATCTATCAGCCAGTCAACATCGCTCTTTATTCGTTTGGCGGAGGCATAAATTCCCCGAACAGCTTCGCGCTGCTCGTTGTTAATCTGGCCGTATGTGCCGCGCTCTAAAAGCTCGGCCAATCCCAGCACGGGTTGCAGCGCGCCTTCAATCTCGCGGCCTGCATTGACTATGAATTCGCTCTTGAGACGATTGATCTCTAACAACTGCTGAGCCGATGATTCCACTCGCGCATAGTTGTCACGCAATCGCTCGCGTTCCTGTCGTAGCTCGCCTTCGGAGCGGCGCACCACTTCGGTCTCAGCGCGAGCTTTCGCTTCGGCGGCGGATGCTTTGGCAAGCAACGCGCGCGCCTGCGACTCTGCGGTTCGCGCATCATTTGCCGCGCGCTCAAGGTCTACTAATTTCTGTTGAAGTTCGCGAAGGCGCGTTGTCGTATCGCCGCCCGCGCGACGAGCTTCTTCGCGAGCGGATTGCGCCTCTCGCGTTGCGGTCTCAAGCGAATTGACGTTCGATAGCGAAAGCGACAACTGCCGCGCAACGCGGTCGGCAAATTCGATTTCATCGCGCTGCCATTCCCTTACGCGGTCGCACTGGTGCAGGTATAAAACCGCGCGCGTTTTGCCTTCGACGCGCACAGGCACTGCCAGTTCAGAAAGCAATTCAAGCTCGCCAGCCTTTTCCGCGCCAACCAGAGATTCTTTGCGCGAATCGGTAACTGCAATCGGCTCTCCGTCGGGAGATGCCGCGAGCCGCGCACCTATCTCTGCCGTCAATGTGGCTCCCAGAGCCGGTTTCACGTTTGCGTCGTGATACTCTAACCGGACAGGCGCGGGCTGCTCTGCGTCATCGAACTCGACCACCACAGCGCGCGACACTCCAAGAGCATGCCCCAGGACTTCAATTGCCGCCTCCATCACATCTCCCGGCGAACGCAATCGCTGTAGCGCTTCGGACAATCCGAGATATGCGCTTTCGACCCGTAGCCGGTTGCCGCGAGTCTCAGTGTTCTTTAGCACCTCGGCAACCAGCAACGCGGCAAAACTCAACGAACGCAAATCGTTTTCGCTCCACCGGCGAGGCTGCGCCGTATGGACTTCAACGACTCCGACTGCCTTGCCATCAGAAATGACAGGCACGCCGAGATATGCTCCGATTCCGCTTTCGCGGGCTTCGCGCGGAAAGATGCATCGAGGGTCGGACGGAGCGTCTTCTAACGATAAAGGCTCGCCCGTCTGAGCTATGCTTCCGGCAAGCCCCTGCCCCATCGGCAACGGCAAAAACTCTGCCGATTTCAAACCGTAAGCCGCGACCATTCTGACCATTGATGTGCCCGGCTCGATGCGCCAGAGCGCGCTGCTCGATGCATTGACCAGTCGCGTTACTTCGCGCGCAATCGAAGCGAGAGGTGAAGGGTCTTCAAGGCAGGCAAGGAGCGCGTGCGCGAAACCGAGAGACTGTGACGTGCGTTCATCGAGCGCAGATATTTTTGCGTTCTCCTGCTGGAATTGAAGCGCGACTGCAAGCCTGTCGCTCACGCGCGCGAGCGGTTCGCGCAATCGCACAAACAATTCGGGGTTGATCTGCTCCAGAGGTCGGGCGGCTATCAGCCCGTTCCAATCAAACGGCCCGCGCCACGGAAAAACCACTAAGTCATAATCAAGCGATTGGTTTTGCAATCCTGTTTCACCGGGCTGATTGCCTGCGTCGAGCGGCGCAGTAATCGGTGTGCGATCAGGGTCGGCTGTTTGCTCTTGCGCTTCAGGCTCGGCGGTTTGCGCGATTGATACATCGCCCGTGAAAGCTGAGAGTTTAATAGTCTGCGGCCCCCAATAACTGCTCGACAGTGCCGAGCCGATTGAATCAGGCATTGATTTTAGAACCAGCGGGTCGGTTTGTCTGGCTGTGGAATCGGTGCCTTTAGGCAGAATATTGGAACGCGCAGGCTCTCCTTCGCGGCCCGCATAAATTGCAAGTACGGGCATCGAGAGATATTCGCGAAACAGGATGGCCGTTTCGCTCGCAGCCGCTACTGCGTCTTTTAGAAAAGGCATCTGGTCTGCGGCTGCCGTGAATTGATGCTCGCGCTCCATTCCGAGAAGTTCTGACTGAATATGCTCTTCGCTGCGACCCTTGCCGCGACGCGAAGAACGTAAGATCAAAAATACGACGAGACCTATCAACACAATCGCCACAAAAACGGCGATTGCAATCGCAATTGGATTGTTTAAGAAACCCTGAGTTGACTCGCCTGACATAGTTCATCCTCGAATGGGGCGTGCAGTAATTATAACCTGGCAGTTTTTGAAGTCTTAATCCGCTCGATGCGGCTGGCGGCATCCACCTGCATCTGCTCAAGCCAATCGCGAAAAGTCTAGTCGTAAAAACCATGCAACGCAATCAAAAACATCAAAGGAACCAATGCACCCCGGTCTGGATGCTTGCACGCGAGAGAGCGTGAACTGTACAATTCGCTCAGTTCCAGTGAAGAACCTAAGATCAGTGGCCTCAGAAAGGAAATGGTTGATATGAATATTCGTGTCACTCTTAGATCGCTTTCAGTTGTCGCTCTTGTGCTGACTTTTTCCGCCGTCGGATTTCCTGCGGCTAAAACTGATGCCAAGATTGAAAAGATAGCTCGGTCGGTTACGATTTAT
>DATEKX010000718.1:0-8557 GCA_035277165.1 Blastocatellia bacterium
AGACATCAACCGGAGATTCTGTCGCCCGTTTCACGGGCTTAGATTTTGAAATCTTAAATTTAAGATTTCACTTGCCGGTATTTGATTGCATCTCAGATGCGACTTGCTCGACGCGCGACATCACGCGCAGGAAATTTTCGCCCAACACTTTCTTTATGTCCACATCCGAGTAGCCGCGCTTCATCAGTTCTATGGTGATGTTTGGCAGTCGTGATATATCTTCCATTCCTTCGGGCACGCCCGTTATCGGAACGCCGTCGAAATCCGATCCGATGCCGACGTGATCTATGCCTGCGATTTTGGCGATGTGATCAATGTGATCTATCAAGACCGAAAGCGGCGTTTTCGCGGGAGCGTTCGCATCCGTCCACTTCTTTAATTCCTCTTCGACGCGCCTGGCATCATCCGGGAATTGTTTTTTGAGTTCTTCCTGTTTGGCATTGGCGCGTTTATTGAAATCAACTTTGCGTTGATCCAAAAAGCCGTCGTAGAAATTCACCATCACAACGCCGCCATTTTTGCCGATTGCGCGCAGCATATCGTCGTCCATGTTGCGCGGGTGATTGGCAAGCGCGCGAGCCGAAGAATGCGAGGCTATGATAGGCGCACGCGACGCTGCTATAGCGTCGTAAAACGTCTTGTCTGCGACATGCGAAATGTCAATCATCATTCCTACTCGATTCATCTCGCGCACGACTTCACGCCCGAAATCCGTGAGGCCGTTGTGATGTTTGACGGTCGTGTCATTTATGTCGCCTGAAGAGTCCGCCCAATCATTCGTATTCGTATGCGTGAGCGTCATGTAGCGCACGCCGAGCTTGTAAAAGACGCGAAGCGTGCGAAGACTGTTTTCGATTGCGTGGCCGCCTTCGATGCCCATAAGCGCGGCGATCTTTCCTTTTTTGGCGATGCGCCGAATGTCGTCTGCCGTGGAAGCCGCCTCGAAAGTTTCAGGATGACGGCGCACCTGCTCGTTGACCGCATCAATGATGTCGAGCGTGCGACGTGCCGCGCCTCCGCCTTCCGAAGGCTTTTTGTTCACGTACTCTTTGCCCACATAGACGGCAAAAAATTCAGCATCGAGTCCGCCCTCTTTCATTCGGCGAATGTCGGTGTGCGTTTTTAATTTTCCACCCGGTTCGATTCCGCTCATCGCAAGATCGAACCCATCGTCCACGAGCGGCGAAGTGATGTCGTTGTGCGTATCAATGACAATCGCTTCGCGGTGAAGACGTTCGGCGCGCGCGCGAATCGCCGTCTCGTTTTGCGGCTTCGTTGCTTGCTTCTCTGCTGATGCTTTAACAAATACGCCTGCGGTGAGAATCGCTGCGAAGCAGAGAACGGTTGATGCTTTTACAAGCATTGTGAGCATACTTTGAGTGCCCCTTTCAGAAATGATGAATTAAACACTTTCTCTTAATTCATCGTTCATCGTTCATCATTTATTTCGACGTGTAGTATCCGCGACGTGCGCGCACCTGAAGGCCGGGCCGCTTGACCGCTACGCGAATGGTCTTGAAAGAATTTGCTCGCCCGCTGCCTTTTGAATAATAAGTCAGCACGAACTGGGCGCGCACCTCTGCGGCGACGCGACGGTATATCTCGTCAAGGTCGCGTATTTCTTTTTTCTGCTCTTCGTAGATAGGCGGAAAGAAGGCTCGCCCACCCGTGTCTTCGCACATTGCCTTGAGCGCGAATTCGCCCGCGAGGTCTTGCACGTTGGCCGAAGGCGCAATGCCTGTCGAGTGCACGCCGTAGATCATGGCATCGGATTTTTGCACTTCGGTGAGCGCCTGCGCCAGCGTGGCCGCCGATGCAGTGTCAGTCCCGTCAGAAAGCACTACCATTACGTGACGGCCTTCAGCCGGGCGAATGTACCGAGCCGCTTCGATCAGCGAATTATAGAGCGCGGTCGCGCCTTCGGGTTTGAGACCGGCAAGCGTGTTGACCAGCTTGTCAATGTCTGAGGTGAACTGCATTTCAAGCCTGGGGTCGGACGAAACGCTCATAATCGCTCCCTGATCGCCGGGCCTCATCACCTGGCGAAAGAACTGCGCTGCGGCCCGCTGCTCGAAGTCGAAGCGATGACGAATCGAGCTTGAAGTGTCGAACAGGAAGATGAGCCGAAGCGGCGTCTGGCCTTCGCGATAAAACCCTGCGATGTCCTGTTGTGTGTTGTCTTCGTAAATTTCAAAATCGGCTTGCGATAGATCGTTGACCTGATTGCCTGCCGTGTCGGTGACAGATGTGATGACTGTAACCAGATCGGCGCTCAACCTGACGGGTTTATCGTCCTGCTGGTCTTCATCCGTTGCGCGACGCGGACGAGTCTCTTGACCGGGCGCAGGACTGGGGCGCTTGACCGGCTCTTGCTGTTTGGGCGGAGGCGGAACCTGTCTGCCGGACTGCGCCTCGGTGAAGGCAAGAGGCAAAAAGCAAACGGCGAGTGGCAAGAGGGCACGCAATACGATCTTTTTTGCGGCTGCGCGCATCAACATTTTTATAAAGCCGGGATTGATCGCAGGCGGCAGCAATCCCGCCGCAGCTTTTATGTTCATTTTTGCCTTTTGCATTTTGCCTCTTGCCTCTTTCACAATGCTTGATGCCGAGCAGCCCTTGAAAGATAACTCGCGCGCCACTGTTCAAAATCCTTCAGCCCAAGCTCAACTTGCAAACGATGGCGATCAACTTTGCGTTTCGTCTTTCGCCTCGCGGCTTCATCAAGCGGAGGCAACAAGCCGAAAGTTATGTTCATCGGTTGAAAGTTCTTTGCGTCGGCGTTTGCGATGTAATGCGTCAGGCTGCCCATCGCCGTGTGTCGCGGCGCTGCCACAGGCTCGCGGCCTCGCGCAATCTCGGCTGCGTGCGTGCCCGCCATAAAGCCTGTCGCCATAGCTTCGATATATCCTTCGACGCCTGAAATCTGGCCCGCAAAAAGAACGCGCGGGTTAGCTCGCATTTGCAGAGTCTCAATCAGCACGGCTGGCGCGCAGATAAATGTATTTCGATGAATCTGGCCGAAGCGTATGAACTCAGCCTCTTCGAGTCCCGGAATCAAACGCAGCACCCTTTTCTGCTCGCCGAACTTGAGATGGTTCTGAAAGCCGACGAGGTTGTAGCTGTCGGCCAGCAAATTCTCCTGCCGAAGCTGCACGACTGCAAATGACATGCGGCCTGTGTGTGGGTCGTTCAAGCCTACGGGCTTCATCGGCCCGAAACGCAGCGTGTCGCGCCCGCGCCGCGCAATCTCTTCGATAGGCAAACAGCCTTCGAAATACATGGTTTGCTCGAACTCGTGAAGCGGGACTGATTCTGCTGCGACCAGCGCGTCATAAAAACGGTTGTACTGCTCTTCATCCATTGGGCAGTTGAGATAATCTGCCCCGCCTTTCCCGTAGCGCGCGGCGCGAAAAGCAATATCCTGATTTATAGTATCCGCCTCAACGACCGGCGAGATGGCATCGTAAAAATAAAGGTGCGTAGAGCCTGTGAGCCGCGCGATCTCTTCAGAAAGCGCGGGCGATGTGAGAGGCCCTGTTGCAATTATGACAGGGCCGTCGGGCGAAATCTCGCGCGCCTCTTCGCGAATGACTTCGATGTTTGGATGTTCGCTGATGCGCCGCGTCACTTCTGCGGCGAACGCTTCACGATCAACAGCGAGCGCTGCGCCTGCGGGCACAGCTACTTTGTGCGCGATGTGGATTAACAGCGAGCCGCCGCGCCGCAATTCTTCTTTCAGTAAATAAGGCGCGCTGCCTGGCTCATCCGATTTCAGTGAGTTAGAGCAGACTATCTCGCCGAGGTTCGCGCTCTTGTGAGCGGGCGTGGGGCGCACGGGTCGCATCTCGTATAGACGAACCTTGACGCCGCGTTCAGCCGCTTGCCAGGCGGCTTCGCTGCCAGCCAACCCTCCGCCGATTACTGTCACTTGCGCTTCGTTGTTCATATTTGAATTATGTAATTCTAGCATCCGCGCTTGAACGTCATCAAACTAGCGCCGCCTACCATTAAGGTTATACCAAGGTAAGTGTAGGGGCAGGGCTTGTCCCTGCCCGGATGGCCAACATGCCATGACAATCATCGCCTTACGGCGATTCGGGTAGGGACAAGCCCTGCCCCTACCATCCATTTCGTTTGCGCGTCACTTGTCACGTTTAGCTTTTTATTATAGTCTTCGGGCGGCGTATGAGCGCAGAGATCAAACTATCTGTCGAACAGGCGAACGCGGCATTTTATCGCGCGCTGGAATCGGGCGTCATCGAGCGAATGGATGAAGTTTGGGCGCAAGAAGAGTGGGTCAAATGTGTGCATCCGGGTTGGGATATGCTTACCGGATGGCAGCGCGTGCGCGAAAGCTGGATGATGATATTCGAGGGCGGCCAGAAGATGCGCGCCTCGCCTTCCGAAGTTTGGGTCTTGATAATGGGCGATCTGGCCTGGGTTACCTGCACAGAAAACATAACTGTCTTCAACGAAGCCAGTTTCGATTCGGCTCAGGCTGCCGCGACAAACCTTTTCCTATACCGCAACGGACACTGGCTGATGATTCATCATCACGCCTCGCCTATCCCGATTATTGTGCCCGACAACTTAACCGATATTATTCAATAAAGGGTTCAAATTTTCGGACGAAAATCCAGAATTTCATATTTCGGCCCCCTCGACAGGACAAAGAAAACTCCCGCGTGTTTCTTTTAAGTAAACTGACGGCAAGTCGTTAGCCGAAAGTCTTGCAGGTTGTTCAAGATAGGAATGTTAATTGCCCACCTCTGAGCAAGAGTGAAAATTGAGGCAGAAAATTCAATTTGTAATTGGTAAGTCTGTGGCTTGCTGTAATTGATGATCTGTGTGCCCAGTGCTCTAGAAACCCACCTGAGGAGGTGTAGTAATGAAAAAAACTTGTAACATACTTATCCGTAGGCTCACGTCGTTTTTTGTCGCAAGCAGTATGTTGATTGGCTCCGTCGTCTTTGCCCAAGTTTCAACAGGAGACATCACAGGCCGTGTGATTGACCCGCAGGGCAACGCCGTTGCGGGGGCTACGGTGACGGCAAAAAATACTGCCAACGACCTGACCCGCTCAACGACAACGAACGACGAAGGCGAATACACGCTTTCGCAGTTGCCTCCCGGAACCTATGAGGTCGCGGCTGAGGCAAGAGGCTTTTCCCGGTCTCTGCAAAAAGAGTTCGCGTTGAATGTCGGAAGCAAGCCGACGCTCAACTTTGAACTCAAAGCAGGCGGCGCGACAGAGACGATAGAAGTTCAAGGCGGCGCGCCTTTGATCGAAACAACCCGCTCGGAAATCAGCGGCGTAGTTACCCCAGCCGAAGTTCAAAACCTTCCTTTGCTCAATCGCACTTTCGCCAACCTCTCGACGATATTGCCGGAAGCGCGACCGATAGGCTCTTTCGACCCGACCAAGACTCGCGTCGGCAACATCGCATTCAGCGGCGGCGATGGCCGACAGCTTGATGTCAACGTGGACGGCGGCGATGACAAAGATAATGTCGTCGGAAGCCTTCTCCAGAATTTCGCTTATGAAAGCATTCAGGAGTTTCAGGTTCTTCAACACCGCTGGTCTGCTGAATCGGGGCGCGCCGTCGGCGGCGTCGTCAACGTGGTCAGCAAGTCCGGCACCAACAACCTGCACGGGTCGGGATTTTTCAACTTCCGCAATCAGAATTTGCGTAAGCTGGATTTCTTTGAGAAGCGCGACAAAGAGGCGGGAAACTTTGACGACAAGCCGGACTTCGACCGTGAAGAGTTCGGCGGCAGCTTTGGCGGCCCGATCATCAAAGACAAGCTCTTTTTCTTCGGCGCGTATGAACAATTCCGCGAACGCCAGAGCCTGTTCATCCCGGCTGACCTCGTATCGCAGATCAACGCTATCCCCGGGGTCACGGGTTCGCCGGAGATTCCCATACCCTACAACGATCATTTGCTGACAGCCAAAATCGATCACCACCTGACGGCGAATCAGTCGATGTTCTACCGCTACGCTTATCAGAAGAACAACTCGCCCAACGATCAAGTCGATCCCGGCCTGCCTGCTGATTTGACGGGCGGCAATACGAGCGACAACCACCTGCACAGCTTCGTCGTAAACCACACCTACACGATCAGCCCGACGAAGGTGAATGTGTTCACGTTCCACTTTCAGAATTTCCTGAATCAAATTCTCGCAGTCACAGACAACCCGAACCTCGCGTTCCCGTCCGTAACGTCGGGAGCCAACGTCAACGTGCCACAGCAAACCGAAGTCAGAAAATACCAGTTCCGCGACGACTTCTCTTTCCAAGCCGGTTCTCACAGCCTGAAAGTCGGAACCAACTATATCAATACCAAGTTGGGCGGCTTCTTCTTCTTCGGCGCGAACGGCTATCAGATAATCTTCTTCGACGACCCGTTGACAATTCGGAGCGACAGCGCGACCTACCCTCAAGGCTTCGCCACACCGGGCGCTGTGCAGGAGATAACTTTCTCCACAGGCAACGGAGAAACGACCCAGCCGCGAGTTCACCAGTTGGCTTTCTATGTTCAAGACGACTACAAAGTCTCGCCGCGCCTGACGCTCAATCTCGGGCTGCGCTGGGATGCGAACATAAATCTTTTGACTGACCAGACGGAAAACCGCACGATGCGGATTCTCGGGCAACTCAACGATGATCGCGCTCAGGCGATTGCCGGAAACGCCGACGCGCTCAGGCGCAGGACGCCGAGCTATAAGGAATTTCAGCCGCGCATCGGATTCGCTTACGACCCGCTGGGAGACGGGCGAACCGTGATACGCGGAGGCTACGGAATCTTCTACGATCAGTTGTTCCAAAACCTCACGCTGTTTTCGACACAGCAGACAAACCCGACCATCTATCAAACGGTTCTTGATCGCGTCAACACTGCCGTAGGCGTAGGAGAACTGGCAAACTTCCGATTCGGCATAGACCCGCTGCCCTCGCCCGGCACTGTCAATAACACTGATCTTGAGTTCGGAGGCTTCGGTCGCATCAACGATCCTGACCTGCAGGATCCTTACGTGCAGAAGTTCTCCATAGGCATTCAGAAAACGTTAGGCCAGAATTATGTGCTGTCGAGCGATTTCGTTCACACGCTGGGCCTGCACGAGAACCGAATCCAGAACGTCAACCCGCTGATCCGCGAAATTTGCGACCCGGGTTTCCCCGGCTCGACTCCGAACTCATCGCGTTGCGTCAGAGGCGCGGCCACGCGTTTCTTTGACCGCGCTTTTGTGAACGCGGGGCTTGGCGCGGGACGGATCGGCCAGATCAACATGTTTACTGCAACCAACCGCTCGATGTTTGACAGTTGGACGACCTCGCTTCAAGGCCGCGTTCGCAGGTTCCTCTTCAAAGCCAGCTACGTCTTGTCCAGTTCAAGGGCGTGGGGCGGTCAGCCGACTGCTTCTTACGGCGGCAACGGCATTGCGATCACACCCGAGCAGCAATTCCAACCCGAAGAGTTTGGTTCGACCCGAATCGACGAGCGCCATCGCTTTGTTGCGAGCGGCATATTTGACATGCCCTGGGGCATACAGCTTTCGCCAATCATTCAATTAGCCAGCGCGCGTCCTTACTCGCTCAACACGGGATTCGACGTTGACGGCGACGGACGCCCGACTGTTGATCGCATCTGCGAAGGCGTAGACCCCGCATCCGTGTTTGCCGCGCGCGGAAATGCGGCGGCTTTGCAGGCGCTGAATCCTCTGGGCTGCAGGCAGGTCAAAGTCAACAGCGTGCGCGAAGGCTTCATCGTCGATGATAACGGCCAGATACAAAAATCAGGCACGGGCCGATACTTCAACGTTGACCTCAGAGCGACTCGCGTCTTCAGCATCGGCGAGCGATTTAAGAT
The DNA here is from genome assembly GCA_035277165.1 of Blastocatellia bacterium. Taxonomy (GTDB): domain Bacteria; phylum Acidobacteriota; class Blastocatellia; order UBA7656; family UBA7656; genus DATEKX01. The sequence goes on from DATEKX010000718.1 coordinate 7,873, forward strand.
CAAGCCGTATGGTGAATTCTATAACATCTTCAACGCGGAAAACCTTTCCTATGCAGACAGGCTTGGTTTGAGCGTCGCAACTTCCGGTGGCACGTTCCGCCAGCCCGTCACGCTGTATGGGCCGGGATTCGGCCAGCCGGTGGGTCGCCCGCTCACGTTCCAGGTGGGATTCCGCGTAGAATTCTAAGCGAATCGCACCTTATTTTCAGGGCGCTGGATTTCGATTCAGCGCCCTTTGTTTTTTGCAGGCCATCAGGCTGGCGAGTTCGGATTTTTGGAAGAAAATCCAGAATTTCATATCTTCACAATTCCGGCGCTCCGAAAAAAGCTTTCAAAAACGGTTTTAAGTGCTATAATAGCCAGCCTTTATAAGTCAGGACATAATCAGGCAATAGTTGGAATATTTTTTGCTCGTATATTAGTTTCTTCACAAGCTGTACGTAAAACAAGGCAAGGAACTGTCGTTCGTTGCTTGTACCGAACGGCGCACTTAAAGTTCCATCAACAAGTAACAAGATAGTTGCAAACAGTGGCATATGGTTCACGCTGCAATGCCATTTTCCGAGCAATCTAATTGAATGCGATTTTGCATATTAATCGCAGGCTGTGCTCGAACAGCGCGCATACACGTCAGCCCATCCTGACCTCACAGGAGTCGGGAGGGTTGATGTGTCCTTAAATAATG
>DATEKX010000719.1:0-2236 GCA_035277165.1 Blastocatellia bacterium
CACGCTGCCGGACATCACGATGATCAGGTTGGAGCCGAGGCTCTGGATCTGCTCGGCGACGCGGGCTTGCGCGCCGGAACCGACGGCGACCATCGCGATGACCGCGCCCACGCCTATGATTATGCCGAGCATCGTGAGCGACGAGCGCAGCTTGTTGCGACTGAGCGCGCGAAGCGCAATCTTGAAAGTTCCCCAAATATTCATTCGTCGTCCTCTTCGTCGTCCTCTTCCATAGGCGGCAAGCTCTCAAGCTCTTCGCGAGCCAGCCGAGGGTTATCAACCATCTCATCTCGTTTTATGCGACCGTCTTTGAAGACGACCACGCGGCTTGCATATTGAGCAATGTCCGGCTCGTGCGTGACCAGAGCTATGGTGATTCCGCGCTCTTGATTAAGCCGCTGAAAGACATCCATCACTTCAATCGAAGTGCGGCTGTCGAGATTGCCCGTCGGCTCGTCTGCGAGAATGATCGAAGGATGATTCACAAGCGAGCGAGCGATTGCCACGCGCTGTTGCTGCCCGCCTGAAAGCTGGTTCGGCATATTATGCATGCGCTGGCTCAGGCCAACAATATCGAGCGCCTCTGTGGCTCGCTTCATTCGCTCTGCGGGCTTCAATCCGAGATAGAGCATCGGAAGCTCTACGTTTTCAAAGGCGCTTGTGCGACTCAGCAGGTTGAAGCCTTGAAAGACGAAACCGATCTTTCGATTTCTTATATCGGCCAGTTCATCTTTCGACAACGTTGACACATCCTGCCCGTCGAGAAAGTAATGCCCCTTGGTAGGCTTGTCCAAACAACCGAGTATATTCATCGTTGTTGATTTGCCCGAACCAGAAGCGCCCATAATCGCGACAAATTCACCGCGATCAATATGAAGCGAAACGCCGCGCAATGCGTGTATCTCGACATCGCCCATCTTGTAAGTCTTATGAATGTGATCGAGCCTGATAAGCGCAGGCTCGACTGTAGGATCGGCCTTTCGCTCCTTTTCGGTTATGACCTGAGTTTCCAAATTAACTATTCACCTCTCAGTTCAGAAAGCAGAAGGCAGTATACAGCAGGCAAAATGCAGTAAGCAGTTTTTTTATAGTGCAACGGTCTGTGAAATTCAAGCTGCCTTCTGTCTTTTGCCTGCTGCCTACTGCCTTTTGTTCTTTATCTCGGCCCACGCCCGCCGCCGCCGGGTGGACGCTGACCGAAAGGCGTGCTGGGTTGCTGCGAACGATTGCCGCCGCCGGAATCATTTTGACCTATGACTATTGTGTCGCCTTCTTGAATATCATTGCCCATTATTTCTGTCACGCGACCGTTAGTCAGACCTGTGCGCACGAATCGAGGCTCAAGCGTCTTTCCGGCGATCATCACCCAAATCATTTGGCCTTGCCGCCGCTGTCCGCTTGCGCCGCCTTCGGCAGACGGCCCGCCGCCTTGCGCCGCCTGACCGTTACGGTTCTGATGTTGCCCGTCTTGTTGTCCTGCGGGTTGTCCTTCCTGCGCGCCTTGCGGTTGGCGTTCGGCTTCGCGTTGTTTGCGGCGCTCTTCCATTTTCTGCTGAAGCTCTTGCTGTTCTTTCTCTGAAAGGTTCGGTCTGAAACGAAGCGCGGCGTTCGGAACCGTCAGCACGCTATCGCGCCGCGCAACCGGGATGGTGATATTGGCAGTCATTCCGGGCCGCAGCTTTTGATCGGGGTTCGCCACGTCAATGACTGCGCTGTATGTGACGACGTTCTGTAGCGTCTGCGCGTTGAGGCGGAGTTGACTTATATCGCCTATGAACGTTTCGCCCGGATAAGCGTCAACGGTGAAGTTGGCTTTGATGCCTTGTTTGATTTGCCCGACATCGGCTTCGTCAATCGAAGCGAGCACCTGCATCTTTGTCAGGTCGTTTGCGATGGTGAATAGAGTCGGAGCTTGAAGACTTGCGGCTACGGTCTGGCCTACGTCAACCGTGCGAGATACGACAACGCCGTCAATCGGAGAAGCGATGATCGAATGGTCGAGATTGACCTGAGCTTGTTGAAGTTGCGCTCTGGCTTGAGAGAGCGAAGCCTTTGACTGTTGAAGCTTTGCCTGTGCCGAAGCGTTTGCTGCTTGCGCCTGCCCGACCTGCGCGCCCGCCTGTTCGTATCGCGCGGCTGCTGCATTGGCGGCTGCCTGAGACGCTTCAATATCTCTGGCCGAGATAACGCTGCTTATACTTTGATTGCGCTTGACGAGAGAGATTGCATCATCGCG
>DATEKX010000720.1:0-3408 GCA_035277165.1 Blastocatellia bacterium
GCTTTAACTCGTCACTTGTCATTATTACTACTCAGAGGCGCAAATGAGCGACGTTAAAGTCTCAGTCTTTGGCAGCACGGACGTAGGGATGCAGCGGACGGGAAACGAAGATGCTTTCCTGGTCGCAGACCTGACAGCGGGCGCAGAGGCGACAGGGACTGAAGCAAACATACACGCGGTCGGCGAACGCGGGAGTTTACTGGTCGTCTCTGACGGGATGGGCGGGGCCGCAGCCGGAGAGATAGCCAGCGAGCTTGCCGTCACGACTATTCACGAATCCTTGATGGAGAGTCCTTCCGATCTTGATGTTCCTCTCAGGCTCAGAATAGCGACAGAGGTCGCCAACGAGCGCATCTGGAATCACGCGCAGGAGAATCCCGATCTTTCAGGCATGGGCGCGACCGTAACGGCGGCGCTCGTGCACGGGCCGGTCGTTTACATCGCGCAGGTGGGCGATTCGCGCGCTTATCTGATACGAGGCAGCCAGATCAAACAACTGACGAAAGATCAGTCGCTTGCGCAGATGCTCATTGATTCAGGGGCGATACTGCCGGAACAGGCCGCGTCGGTTCCTCAAAACGTGATAATGCAGGCGCTCGGCACGCAGCCTACAGTCAAAGTGGCAATGACCACAGTGCAGATTTGCCGCGACGACTGCCTGCTGCTTTGCAGCGACGGGCTATCTAATAAAATTCAGCCGAGCGAGATGAAACAATCGGTTCAGCAGAAAGATGACCTCCCGGCGGCCTGTCGCTGGCTGATAGATACGGCCAACGAGCGCGGCGGAGAAGACAACATCACAGTCGTCATCGCGCGATTTGACGGCGAGACTTTAAGTTTGGCAAGCGAAGTGAAATCAATCACGGGAAGCTTTGGCACTCTCAGCCAGGACTATATGTCCGAGAGCGCAAGTCTGCGCGCGGCTGCAATGCCCGACCCCGGAGTCACAACGATGCTCACGGCTCCCGATAAATTTGAGACTGAGCCGGTAGTAGATTCGGAAACGTCTATTCCTGATGTCTCCGCAGAAATAACGCCACTGCTCCATAATCAAGAGTTCACGCCTGTACTGGAAGAACAGCCCGAGAAAAAGAGTTACGCTGTCGTATGGATTGCCGCGCTGCTTTCTTTGATACTGATTGCGGCGACATTGTACTTTTTCTACACTCAGTACACGAAGACAAACACACAGCCTGAAACAGGCGATCAGCCCACAGCAACAGAACCGCCGAACCAGTAATTAACTCGCTTCGAACACATATTAAATAATCAGCGTATTAAATTTTGTCTGAATAACATCACCGAACGGGCTACGAGATTGACTTCATGGATGCAGAAGAAGCCACATCGCGTGATCGAAATTTTTATCCGACATTATTGCGATCAAACTATCGCTTTCTGAGTCTCAGAACTCTTTACATATTCTGCTTTGTTCTGGTCGTTGCTTGCGTCGCGGGTTTCTTCGGCTTGCGCTGGTTTGAAAAAGCGGCAACGTTTCACCCTGAACCCTATCGGTCAGGCGCGGCATGGAATCTGCCGCAAGGGGGCGAAGACGTGTGGTTTCTGACAGCAGACGGAGTGCGTTTGCACGGCTGGTTTATAAGCTCGCGCGCAGATAAGCCCGCCGGGACTATCATCTATTTTCATGGCAACGGCGGCAATTTAAGCCATGTGGGATGGATAGGCGGTCGGCTGGCTGCAAACGGATTCGACGTTTTGTTGTTCGACTATCGAGGCTATGGACGCAGCGCGGGAGATGTCGTGGATGAACGAGCCATATATCTTGATGCGAATGCTGCTTATGATTACGTCGTGCGCGAGCGCAGAGCGGAGCCTGAAAAGCTGGCGCTTTACGGGCAATCACTCGGAACCGTGGCGGTCGTTGATCTGGCATCGCGGTTAAAGGTCGGCGCGATCATTCTGGAATCGGGTTTGAGTTCGGCCAGCGACATGGCATCGGCGATGCTGCCGTGGATGCCGCGATGGATTCACGGATTGGGCAGGAATCGTTTCGAGTCGGCTCGCAAACTCGAAAATGTTTACTGTCCCGTTATGATCACGCACGGCGACCCTGACAACACAATCCCCACCGAGCAGGGCCGCGCGCTTTATGCTTCAGCTCATGATCCCAAGCGTTTGATGATAGTCGAAGGCGCTGGTCATAATGTTGCGGGGTTCGGCGGCTACGAATACATTGATAAAGTATCGGCGTTCGTTCGAGAGGCTCTAACCACAAACGATGAACGATGAATACGGAAAAAGCGGGCCGTCAATTCATCAGGCATCATTCATCGTTCATCGTTTCTTCTTGTCATCAGGCTGCTACTAATCTATATTACGGCGCGACCGTAAAGCTTTTCTTCTATCATTGAGGCAAGATGAAAAACAAAGATGAGGCATCGACTTCATTGACAAAAGAGCACGAAAGATTGAAAGAGACAGCCGGAAGCGTTCCGCCCTGGCGCAAGTGGGGGCCTTACGTCAGCGAGCGCGCGTGGGGGACTGTGCGCGAAGACTACTCAGGCAACGGCAATGCCTGGAATCACCTCACGCACAACGAAGCTCGCTCGAAAGCTTATCGCTGGGGCGAAGACGGGCTGGCCGGAATCTGTGATCGCTATCAACTGCTCGTCTTTGCGCTCGCGCTGTGGAACGGGCGCGACCCCATCTTGAAAGAGCGCGCGTTCGGGCTGGTGCCGTCGGAAGGCAACCACGGCGAGGACGTGAAAGAGTATTACTTCTATCTCGACTCGACGCCGACGCACAGCTACATGAAATATCTCTACAAGTATCCGCAATCGGAGTTTCCTTACCGCCAGCTTACTGAAGAGAACCAGCGACGCGAAGGGCGAGGATTTGAGTACGAGTTGTTGGACACAGGCGTGTTCGATGAAGACCGTTATTTCGATGTCTTTGTCGAATACGCAAAAGTTTCGACCGACGACATCGTGATAAGGATTGAAGCATTCAATCGCGGCCCTGAGGATGCGCCTATTCAGATCATTCCTCACCTCTGGTTTCGCAACACCTGGGGATGGCACGACCCGCCCGGCCCTGAGCCTAAGATCACCGAAGGTCGGCACAGTGATGATTATGTGAGCTTGATAGCCGATCATTCGCCAGCCGAAATGCTCAAGACCATTCCCGTGAAATATCAACTGGGCGAGCGCTACTTTTACGGCGAGCCGGGCGCGGAGTTGTTGTTTACGAACAACGAAACGAACCCGCAGATCAGATCAGCGCCGCGCCCCACGACTCGTTCGGATTATTTCAAAGACGCATTTCATCGCTACATAATCAACGGCGAAGACGCCGTCAATCACAGGCGCGAGGGAACGAAAGCCTGTCTCAGGTACGCGCGGACGGTTCCTGCGGGTGGGTCTGTTGTCGTGCGACTGAGACTCACGC
>DATEKX010000721.1:0-4940 GCA_035277165.1 Blastocatellia bacterium
GTCGGGCTACTGATTATGCTATCGGTAAAAATAAAGAAGCGGCTCGGCGATTCGAAGCGAAGCGATTCGGCAATTGACGGATTCTTGCTCGACGTAGCGTTCAGCGCGCAACCCGGAGTCACGATTCTGTTTGGCGCAAGCGGGTCGGGCAAGACGATGACGCTCAAGTCTATCGCAGGAATCATTCGTCCCGACGAAGGGCTCATTAAAATAAACGACGACACGCTTTTTGATTCAGAGCGCGATGTTGATCTGAAAATCCGGCAGCGCGGCGTCGGCTACGTGTTTCAAAATCTGGCTCTCTTTCCGCATCTTTCTGCGCGCGACAACGTCGAGTTCGGCATGACTGACCAGCCAAAAACCGAGCGGCGCAAACGTGCCGCTGCAATGATGGAATCCCTGCGCATAGAGCATGCAGCCAGCCGCAAGCCGCGTGACATTTCAGGCGGCGAAGCCCAACGAGTCGCACTTGCGCGCGCGCTTTCTTGTCGGCCTCGAATCCTGCTGCTCGACGAACCGCTCTCTGCGATTGACGAGGCGACCAAGCGCGGCATCATCTCTGATCTTAAATCAATCAATCGCGAACTGCGCTTGCCGATCATCTACGTCACACACAGCCGCGAAGAAGCAATAACACTTGGCGAGCGGGTCATCGTCTACGAGCGAGGTCGCATAGTGACCGAAGGCGAGCCGCTTGAGGTATTCGGCGCGCCCATTACTGCAAGCGTGGCGCGGCTCACGGGAGTCGAAAATATTTTTGAAGGCCGCATCGTCGCAAAGAATGAATCGGGCGGCGCGATGACTGTTGAGATAATTGGCGAGACCGAAACTTGCCGCGTTGAGGTTCCGTTCGCAAACGAAAGCGAAGACGCGCAAGTCCGTGTGGCTGTGCCTTCGGGCGACATACTGCTGGCAACCGAAGAACCTCGATCAACATCTGCCCGCAATCGCCTGCGCGGGCGCATCGCGGCGATTGAAGACAAAGGCAATCGCACAGTCGTCAGCGTTAAGAGCGGCGTTGTCTGGCGCGCAAGCGTCACTCGTCAGGCCGTTTCTGACCTCGACCTGTCGAATGATAAAGAGGTGTGGCTGGCTTTCAAGACTCACTCGTGTTACCTGCTGGACGAATAGTTCGAAGCTCCGCGATATGCGGCAGATTGCGATAGCGCTGCTGATAGTCCATTCCGTAACCAACCACAAAAACGTCAGGAATTTCAAAGCCGCGATAAGCGATTGGCAGATCAATTATGCGGCGAGCCGATTTATCGAGCAGCGCGCAGACCGCAAGGCTGGCCGGATTGCGCCGTTTGAGAGCCTGCACGAGGTAGTTCGCCGTCAGCCCCGTATCAATAATATCCTCGACCAGAAGCACGTTCCGGCCAGCTATGCTCTGATCCAGGTCTTTGGTTATTTGCACGACTCCTGACCCTTGCTGGCCCGCGTAACTGGAGATTGCCATGAAGTCTATCGAGACCGTAATTGTCATCGAGCGAAGCAAATCTGCGGCGAAAATAAAAGAGCCTTTGAGAATGGCAACAACGGCCAGATCTTTATCTGCGTAGCTTTCAGATATTTCTCGCCCAAGCTCTGAAACCCGCTCCTGGAGCCGATTCTGCGGTATCAACACTTTTTCGGCATCAATTTCGTTATGCATAAGATTTTTTTCATTCGAGGTGCATTTTTTAGTTGACATCAAGAATTTCTATGCTACTATGTGCGAGCTTGGTTGGAAACAACCGGGTACGATCCCGAGAGGTTTTTGTTGAAGTTTTCTGGTTCAGGCGAAATGTTGAGACCTCGCAAGAGGTGTTAACACGAGCATGAAACTTCGGTGTGATGGCTGAGACTCGAAAGAGTTTCAAACGCCAGGGTCCTTTGGATTCCGGCGGCGGAAATCCGCAAGGGTTTCCAACATTGACGCTGAGGGCCGGAAGACGGACGCTTAGATCACTCGGGATCGCTTTATTTTGGCCTGAAAGTTTTTCCGTCGCTTTCAAAGCTCTTCCGGGCGAATCAATCAATCTCATAGTCACAGGTTTTCCGGCCCAATCTCTTCTTGCCAGTTGCCGCTGCCCGCGAATTTCTCAACCAGCTTGCGATAATCCGAAGCATATAGAATTTTTATGTTTACTTCCGGGTATAGCTCGCGCAGCCGTCTGACCTTGCGATTCTTCTTCGTGACGAGCGACTGCTTGAGCGTCGTGAGTTCTATGTATAGATCATGTTGCGGCAGATAAAAATCAGGCGTGAAGCTCTTTGTCGCAGTTCCTTCCTCGTCCCACTCGATGGGAAAAGTACGCGGCTCGTATTGCCAGACTATGTGGTAGAAATCGAGAATGCGAGCGAATTCCGCTTCCGACTCGTGAGCGAAGTTGGCAGGCATCGGTTTTGTGCCGCCGGAATTCTCTTCGAGCGCGTCAACTGCGCGCTTGATTTCCGGCAACAGCGATACGGGTATCTCGACCGTCTGCCGGGAAGTCGAATCGCTTTCTGTTGATTCTTGCTCTTTTATGACTATGAACTGATGGCCGTTGCGCTCAGTAACCTGAAAAGTTACATCCCCGTTTGTCATCGCGCCTGAGCGGTTGGCATCATCGCGCCGCTCTTCGGAATAATCTGCGGTCATAACTAAGGCCCTTTTGCTCGAACCGACCCCAGAGATCCTGCTCATCGGAAGCGCTCTCAGGGCTTGATCGCGCTCCGTATCTTATGAGCCTCGGCTGAGTGGCTATGGTCAAAACACTGCTCGAATCTAACGGAACCGGTTTGAGCGATTCGAGCTGCTCGCTTTGACTTTACTTATCAAAACAGAAACCCCCGCTTCGCGTTCAACTGGGAGCGCCAAAACAGGGGTCAATCACGGCTCAGTTTAGCGCATCAAAGCGGTTATTACAAATATTTATTCGCCCCACCCGGCAGTTGATTCATCAGTCTTCATTGCTTATTTCATTCTTATCGAAAGCAGAAATCGAGCGATGTCGTAACCCGTGACTGTCACGCTTTACTCTTAATTCTTGACATGAGCCGAGTGGTGGCCTAACATAAAACTCGTTGACGCGATCGCAAGTTTCCGACGAGTGCTGCGGTCGCAAGGTTTTGTGACCTGTCCTCGTAATTTTCAATCAGCGTTCCCCCAGCTATAACGAACGCCATAACTTCTCCCCCATACCTGTTACTGTCACCGCATTGAATGGACGCTTACCATCACTTGCGACCAAGAGGCAAGGGTAATGCAATCAAAGCTCGCAATCTTTTCCGCTACGATTCTCTTATCGCTGATTTCACTGGCTCAGGCGCAGACAAATGAAAATGCGCCTTGCTTTACACTACAAGTCGCCTCGTTTCCCGACACGGCGTTAGCCGAAGATTTTGCGGCAAAACTTGCGCGAGCGGGAGAGGCTACAGGCTGGGGGACTGTTGAATTGCCGGGGCGAGGCCCCTGGACACGAGTCTTCGTCGGCTCGTTTAAAACAATCGGGGCCGCACGCGGGTACGGCGAAGCTCTGATCGCTCGCGGACTAATTGCGGAGTATCTTGTCAAAACAGCTTACGATGTCAAATCGCTAAGCCGACCAAGAACCGTTGGCATTTCAACAGGCGGCAATCCGATGACCGAAAAAAAGAGAGCCGTTTTGAATTCGACGGTGAATGCTTCGCAGGTTCAGCCTTTTGTTGTTTCGAGTCACAACGCCGAAACGATCAAAGCCGTGCGAACTTTCTTGCCGACCGATCTGAGAGACTACAGTTCGGCGACGCTGCCCGTAGCTCGGAAGGTAAAGCTTTCGCTTGCGCCATCCATTGACACAGCTTCCATACCGCGCCCTGACCCTGTGCGGCTGGCCTTCAATTTTATCGTCGGCACGACTGCGCAGAGGGGCGGGCTGTGGGTGACTGGCGATAAAAAAGAGGGATTGGAGCGCCTGCAATGGATTGTGGGAAGCGAAAATGTTGACCTGATAAGTCTCGATGAAAACGGGCGAGTGAAGCTGAACAAAAAGCTGTTGGCTCAGGCGGCTGGGGCTGGTGAAACGAACTCGCTTGAAGCGCCGCTTATTGTGGCCGATTACATCAATTCAAACGAAGGGCTGTTGTTGTTGGCGCAACTTACGCAAGGGGCGCATCGCTATTGTCTGCACATAGGTCATCAAGCGCAGACCGCCAGCGGATTGATTGAAGTAACCGGCAGCATCAACCTCGATAATAATTACGACAGTCGCATTAATCCTTACAGGCGTGGCGGCAAAAAGCTCGGTAACGAACGCCCGCCGGAGGGGTTCGATTCTTTGATCGCAATAAACCCGGTTGCTCGATGGTTCAACCTGCGAACAAACAGCCTTGTGCCCGTCGCGCATATAACTTTTCACGAATTGTCGGAAGCGCACGCCAAGCTGGATATGCGTTTAGATTATCTCGAACATGGCTCGCAGGCCGGGGCGCATAATGTAGCGATAGCTCGCGAAGAGCGATTGAAACTGCAACGCCCGTTTTCCGATGTGATCCTCACGCTAGGCTCAAACCGAGTTTTGAGATCGGAAGAAGAGATACGCCAGTTTTACTCACAAGCAAGTCACACGGGAGGCAGCAAAAGATAAACCGGGGTCTCCGCAGCGGTCTTTACAGCCAATAGTGGCGTGTGTTAACTTTTTTGGGTTCAACTAGAACTAAGATTTCTATCTGTGTAGAGGAGAATAGCGAAAGTGGCTTTAGCTAAGGAAGCTAAGATCGAAATAATCGGTCAGTACAAAACACACGAAGCTGATACAGGCTCGCCTGAGGTCCAGGTCGCGCTGCTGACAAAGCGAATTAATGGACTCACGGAGCACTTCAAAACGCACGCGAAGGATAATCATTCGAGACGTGGGCTTTTGAAATTGGTCAGCCAGCGGAGGCGCTTGCTCGATTACCTGAGAAGCAAGAACGCCGATCGTTACCGAGAAGTC
>DATEKX010000722.1:0-6734 GCA_035277165.1 Blastocatellia bacterium
GTGCATGATGGATAAAAGTATCGTGTCATCGCTTATCGCCGCGCGCACATCATCCGGGTTTACAAGTCCGCCTCTTGTCACTGGAAGGTAAGTTACGCGAAATCCGTTTTGCTCAAGCGCTTCGCAAGTGGCAAGCACTGCCGGGTGCTCGATTTTAGTAGTGATGATGTGATTGCCGCGCTCACGGTGAGCTTCTGCGATTCCGCGAATGGCGAAGTTATCGGCTTCTGTACCGCCTGCAACGAATACGATTTCAGAAGGCGCGGCGTTAATTAAAGCGGCGACTTCGCGGCGAGCACGCTCGACTGTTGACTTGGCCCGCTGGCCGAACGAATGCACAGACTGTGCGTTGCCGAATTCTATGTCGAAGCAAGGCAACATCGCTGCGATGACTTCCGCAGCCATCGCAGTCGTCGCACTGTTGTCGAGATAAACGCGCATATCACAGGTTAGAGGTTAGTAATCTAAAATCTGAGAGGGTGTTTTAGAGGCTCCGTAGGAGCGACCTGTCTATAGTTAAAGAAGGCTGAATATTTGCAGTAGCTCCGTAGGAGCGACCTGTTAATTTAGAGGTCGCTCCTACGGAGCTACTGCAAACTCTACCGAATGTCGAAACTATAGACAGGTCGTCCCTAACGGGACTGCTATAACACCCTCTCAGATTTAAAATCCTCAGATTCACCGACACTCGGCTCCTTTTATCTAGCCGTTCTCTTCCTGCCATTCTTCGTACCAGGCCATCTGAATTGCTTCGAGTTTTTTTTCGTTCGACTCTTTTCCGTCGCCTGCAAAGCCATCGAGTTGCATCACCCATTGATGCAGGTCGGTGAAGCGCACGCTCAATGGATCAACGCCGGGGTGTGTTTCCATCAGCCTGATTGCAATCTCTTCCGTATCAGTCCAGTTTATTTCCGCCATCGCGCCTCCACTTATTCAGCAATTTCAACCGTCACGTCGCCTTTGACCACAGACTGGCAACCCAAACGCGAATGCAGTGTCACGCTGTCGGCCATGTAGATGCGATCTTCTTCATCCTCGTCCATGTCGGTCAGATTTTCTTCGCCCTGTTTGACTATCACGTGGCAAGTTGTGCAAGCGCAGTTGCCGCCGCATGCGTGCTCTAGATCAATCCCGTAGTTGAGCGCTATGTCGAGCAGCGACCCTTCCTTGCCGTGTTCGTGATAAGGCGTGACTCCCGGTTCGTAATCAACCGTTAAGGGCGGCTCACCCAACCGAATAAAAGTGACTTTGTACACCTTGCGCTCTGTTTCAGGCTGTTCGTCAATGACTGCGCTGCCAGTTTCTCTTGCTTCCATATCTAACCTTCTGCGACTTCTGATGCCTTGCGGTCTTTGAGCGCCGCAAGCACAGCGTTGTCCATTATCAATTCGGCAAGATGACGCGCGGCATCATCAAGCTGTTTAATCCCTTCGCGAATCGCGCGATGATCTTCGCCTGCGGCAGCGGTGCGCACACTAGCGAGCGCGCGGCGAATCGTTTCTCGTTCATCTTCTCCGATCAATTCGTCTCCGCGTTCAGAGAGCGCCTTCTCAGCCGCGCGCATAAGAGCGTCCGCTTCATTGCGTGCTTCGATCAGTTGCCGCTTGCGAATGTCTTCTTCGGCGAACTCCATCGAATCCATCAACATCTTTTCGATCTGTTCATCGCTCAACCCATAAGAAGGCTTCACCTCGATAGATTGCTCCTGACCCGTTCGCTGGTCTTGTGCCCTGACGGTCAATATGCCGTTCGCGTCAATCAGAAATCTGACTTCGATGCGCGGCAGTCCGGCAGGCTGCGGCGGTATGCCTTTGAGCGTGAACTTTGCGAGACTGCGGCAATCTGCGGCCATCTCGCGCTCGCCTTGAAGCACGTGAACATCGATCCCCGTTTGGTTATCAACCCATGTGGTGAACATCTCACCAGCCGAAGCCGGGATGGTTGAGTTGCGATTGATTATTTTCGCCACGACTCCGCCCATCGTTTCAATGCCCAAACTCAAAGGCGTAACATCGAGCAGCAGCAAATCCCTCCGCCCGCCCGCGAGTATGTCGGCCTGAATCGCCGCGCCGAGCGCAACTACTTCATCGGGATTAAGCTCTGTGTGCGGTTTGCGCTTGAACAATTCTTCCACGCGACGACGCACTACGGGGATGCGCGTGGAGCCGCCAACCATAACGACTTCGTCAATCTGATCGGAGTCCAGCCCGGCATCTTTGAGCGCCTGCCGACACGGCGAGAGCGTTCGCTCAACCAGATCGGCAATCATCTGCTCGAATTGATCGCGCGTGATCGTGCGATTGAACTCTTCTCCGATATTAACCGAAATAACCGCACTGTCGTTTGATGAGAGTTCATGTTTAGCGGCTATCGCAGCTTTGCGCAGATTTTGAAACAAAGCCGGGTCGTTACTCGCGCTCTGGCCTGTGCTTTCGGCAATCTCATCGAGCAGGAAAGTAATCAGGCGATTATCAATGTCATCGCCGCCCAGATGCGTGTCGCCGTTTGTAGCCAGCACCTCGAATATGCCTTCTTTGAGCTTGAGTATCGAAATGTCAAAAGTGCCGCCGCCCAGATCGTAAACGGCAACGGTCGCTTCTTCGCGCTTATCAATTCCGTAAGCCAGCGAAGCGGCAGTCGGTTCGTTAACTATGCGAAGGACTTCCAGACCCGCAAGATGACCTGCATCCTTAGTCGCTTGTCGCTGCGCGTCGTTGAAGTATGCAGGAACCGTGATGACTGCTTGCGTCACTTCTTCGCCAAAGAATTTTGACGCGCGCTCTTTGAGATCGCGCAACACGAACGCGGAAATTTCAGGCGGCGTAAACACGCGGTCGCCCATCTGAAATCGAATGACCTGTTCGCTTCCTGCCGCGATTTGAAACGGCACCAGGCGGAGGTCTTCCTGAACATCCGCGCTGCCTCGCCCCATGAATCGTTTTACTGAATAGATAGCTTTGCGAGGTTCCGTGATGAGCCGTTCGCGCGCTTCATCGCCTACGAGCAATTGATTCTGCTCTGTGTCGTAATAAACAATCGAAGGCACAAGCGCTTCGCCTCGTTCGTCGCGTATGACCTCTGGCCCGCCCTCGCCCGTGAAAGCGACAAGGCTGTTTGTGGTGCCGAGATCAATTCCGACAACGCGACCCGATTTCGGGCGACCGCTCATGCTCAGTTCAATAACCGGCATTACTTATAATTCCTCCGTGATGTCTCGCACGAGATTGCGAATGTATGACCTGTGCGACAGCGCCTCGCTCATTCGATCAAGCGCGGCCTTTCGCGCTTCGTCGTTTGGGCCGCTGTCAACTGCCGAGTCCCACACGCCAAACAGCGTATAGAGCCGCTCGTCAATCTCGTTCATCTTTTCTTTCAACCCTTGAAGCGCGCTTTCAAGCGCCGCGCGCGCTTCACCCACTTCGTCTTCATCAGACATCTTCTTTGCGGCTTTCAACTCTTCGACCTGCATGTTCAACTCGAATACTTCTTCGAGCAGGTCGGGCGGCGCTTTCTTTTCGGCTTCCTTATAGCCTTCAAGCTGAAGCAGGTACTGCGCACGCTTGATGCGATCACGCAGCGTGCGATAAGCATCGTTTAGCATCGAAGAGCGATCTATGCTCGCCCGACGTTCTGCGCTCGCAGCCGTCATAAAGTAATCAGGATGAAGCTGGCGACTGAGCGCATAGAAATCTTTTTCGAGAGCCGTCTCGTCAATGAGCAGATGGCGCGGCAGTCCAAAGAAAGCGAAGTAATCTGTGCCTGCTGCGACCGGCTGAATCTTTCCGCATTCCGAGCAAAAATGCGCATCCGTAGAGACTGCGCCGCAGTGCGCGCATGCGTTTTTGTTTGTGTTTATCTTAGCTCCCGCCATTTTTTCAGATTCAAAAAAAATGGTTGAGTACCTCGTACCCAACCATCACGCTTGCGCCCGACGCCTTGCGGCGTCTAAGGGTACTGTGATCGTAAAGTAACTGGCATCAAAAGCAGTTCCCGTTTAGACGGCGAACGATTCGCCGCAGCCGCACGCGCCCGAAGAATTCGGATTGCTGAAAATGAATCCTCGTTGCATCAGACCTTCATCTTTCCAATCCAACGTTACACCGTTGAGATAAAGGAAACTCTTCATGTCAACGAAGACCTTGACGCCGTCCTGCTCGAACACGCGGTCACCGGGGCGCTCTTCTGTATCGAGCGCGAGGTTATAGCTCAGGCCGGAACATCCGCCGCCCTGCACGCCAATTCTCAACCCGCCTTCGGCCATGCCGTTTTCGCGCATTATCTCGCGCACACGTTCAATAGCCCTCGGAGTCAAATTAAGTTGCGCAGTACCCACAGACATCAGATGCACTCCTTCGTAATTACGCGCTGACAGTTGCTTCTTCCGGCTTCTCTTCGGTCTGCTGCTTATGTTGATAGTCGCGAACAGCCGCTTTGATCGCATCTTCGGCCAGCACCGAGCAATGAATCTTGACCGGAGGCAGGTTCAACTCTTTGACGATCTCTGTGTTCTTGATCTCAAGAGCCGAATCAACGGTGCGCCCCTTGAGCCATTCGGTCGCAAGGCTAGAGCTTGCAATGGCTGAACCGCAGCCGAATGTTTTGAACTTCGCATCCTCGATCACCTGCGTCTCAGGATTGATCTTGATTTGAAGCTTCATCACGTCGCCGCATTCCGGCGCGCCGACAAGCCCTGTGCCGACGTTGGGGTCTTTTTTGTCAAGATTGCCAACGTTGCGCGGGTTGTTGTAATGATCAATAACTTTATCGCTATAAGCCATTTCGCTTTTCCTTTCCTCTTCGTAGCTGCCTGAAGTATCGCAGAAATTCTTTCAGAGTTATTCGCCAGCCCACTGTACTTTGCTGAGATCAATGCCTTCCTGCACCATCTCCCATAGCGGCGATAATTCTCTCAAACGATTGACGGCTTCATTGACGCGGCCAATCGTGTAATCAACCTCTTCTTCGGTGTTGAATCGACCGAGCCCGAATCTGATCGAACTGTGCGCAAGCTCTTCGCCTACGCCAAGAGCTTTGAGCACATAGCTGGGTTCGAGACTCGCAGAAGTGCAAGCCGAGCCCGACGAGACCGCTATATCGTTGATGCCCATCAACAACGATTCGCCTTCAACATACGCGAACGAGATATTGAGATTGCCGGGCAGGCGATGTTCCGCACTGCCGTTGATGTAAACGTCGGCAAGCTCATCCATAAGCCCTTTGCGCAGTCGTTCGCGCAGAGTGAAGACTCGCGTGCTTTCGCTTTCCATATCGCCTCTGGCAATTTCGGCGGCCTTGCCAAGACCTACTATGCCTGTGACGTTGAGCGTGCCGCTACGCATGCCGCGTTCGTGGCCGCCGCCGTCTATCATCGGCACGAGCATCACGCGCGGGTTCTTGCGGCGCACATAGAGAGCGCCGACGCCTTTCGGGCCATATATCTTATGCGCCGAAAGCGAGACCAGATCAACGTTAAGCTCATTGACGTTAAAAGGAATTTTACCGACCGATTGAACGGCATCGGTGTGGAAGAGCACGCCGCGCTCTTTGCATACTTTGCCGATTTCACCTATCGGTTGCAGAACGCCTATCTCGTTGTTCGCGTGCATGACAGAGACTAAAATCGTTTTGTCTGTCAGAGCGTTCTTAACATCATCGGGCGAAATCAAACCGTCGCTTCCGACAGGAAGATAGGTGACTTTGAAGCCGCGTTTTTCGAGCTTCTTGCAGGTGTCGAGCACAGCCTTGTGCTCTGTGACTACAGTAATGATGTGGTCGCCGCGCTCGTAGTACATATCGGCGACGCCTTTGATTGCGAGGTTATCGGATTCGGTCGCGCCGCTCGTAAATATGATCTCTTTTGAGCTGGCGCCGATCAGATCAGCCACCTGCTTTCGCGAGTTCTCGACTGCTTCTTCGGCCTGCCATCCAAACTCGTGATTGCGGCTCGCGGCATTGCCAAACATCTCTGTGAAATACGGACGCATCGTTTCAAAGACGCGCGGGTCACAGGGCGTCGTCGCATGATAGTCCATATAAATCGGGAGCTTCACCGCCATTTCAATCTCCTTAAACTCTAAAAAGCCCTTAGGCCATTTCAACTGTTTCCGGCTCAGGCGCTGTCTCATCTCGCTTCGCGCGATCTGCCAGAATCTTCTGCGATTTTATTCTCAAGCCGTAAACGACTTCGGGCTTCGATTTATTCGCAAGTTCGGCAAGCGTGATCGAATCCAGAAAATTGTCAACGTGCTCGGCCAGTTGCTTCCAGATAGCGCCGCCAATGCACGTATCGCCTATGCGACAATTATCAACCGCGCCGTCGTTGCTGAAACAAGAACTCGTGTAAAGCGGCGGCTCGATCAGTCTCACTATTTCGCCAATCGTTATCTCCGCAGGGTCGCGAGCAAGCACGTACCCGCCGTGCGGCCCGCGAATGCTTCGGACTACGTTGCCCTTTCTGAGCTGCTGAAAGAGCTGTTCGAGAAACAACAGCGAAATGCCTTCTCGCTTCGAGATAGCCCCTAGTGGCACGGGCGAGCCGTTGGAATTTTGAGCAATGTCGAGCACCGCTCGCACCGAATATTTGCCCTTTGTCGAAATCTGCATTTGATTCGCACCTCAAGCCTCAATCTTCATTTTATATACCCGACTAATAAAGTCAAGTTTTATCCGACTAAATTGCTCGGGATTATTTTGACAGCCGAATTTCCGCCCAAATCGGAGCCTGATAAGCGGTT
>DATEKX010000723.1:0-2506 GCA_035277165.1 Blastocatellia bacterium
TGATGTTGAGGATGAGCCGACAGGGCGAGATTCTCGACTACAGGCCGAAGCACAGCATCAAGCTGCTGCCTCATTCATCCGAACTCATAAGAAAAAACGTCTCGGATGTTTTGCCGCCTGACATGGCGCGACAAATCGAACAGTGCGTCGAGTCCGAGATGGAAAACGGCGTCGCGCAAATCTTCGAGTACGAGCTTGCGATTAACGGAGAAGCCCGCGATTACGAATTGCGCATCATAGCGAGCGGCGAAGAAGAGACGCTTGCGATTGTGCGCGACATCACGAAACGAAAGCGATTAGAGCGCGAGTTGATCCGAGCGCGCGAGGACGCGCTGGAAGCCGCTCGCGCAAAGGCGAATTTTCTGGCGACGATGAGTCACGAGATTCGCACGCCTATGAACGGCGTCATCGGCATGGTTGATCTGCTGCTCGGCACAGAGTTGACCGCCGACCAGCGCCGTCTCGTCGAGACCGCGCAGTTCAGCGCCGATACGCTTCTGGCAATAATCAATGACATTCTCGACTTCTCGAAAATCGAAGCGGGAAAGCTCACGCTCGAAACGATAGACTTCGACCTTCGCACGACTGTCGAAAGAGTGGCAGAGATGCTTGTGGAACGCGCACGCGCAAAATATATCAAGCTCTCGTGGCGCATTGACGATGGCCTGCATACGCTGCTTCGCGGCGATCCTGTTCGACTCGGCCAGGTGCTGACGAACCTGTTGAGCAACGCGGTGAAGTTTACCGAAGAGGGAACGGTGCTTGCCCAGGTCAGCCGAGAGAGCGAAAGCGATTCGCGAATTGTGGTTCGCTTTGCCGTGAGCGATACGGGGATTGGAATTTCCAGTGAAGCGCAGCAGCGCCTTTTTCAACCTTTCACGCAGGCCGATAGCTCGACTACGCGCAAATACGGCGGGACGGGGCTTGGGCTGGCAATCTCTAAACAAATCGTCGAACTGATGGGCGGAGAAATAGGCGTTGAAAGCGATCCGGGCCGTGGTTCGACATTCTGGTTCACTGTGCCGCTGGAAAAACAAGAGGGCCGAATTGATGATTTGAAACAACAACAAAGTCACGCGCCGCAATCTTTCGCTGCATCGCAATCTTCGCGCGAGCGCAGCCTGCTGCGCATATTGCTTGTGGAAGACAATCCCGTCAACCGCGAAGTCGGAACGTTACAGCTTCAACGAGCAGGTTATAAAGCCGACACGGTTGTCAACGGGCGCGAAGCGATTTGCGCGTTAGAGAAAAAGTCTTACGACATCGTGTTGATGGATTGCCAGATGCCAGAGATGGATGGGTATCAGGCGACGCGAGAGATACGCCGACGTGAAGGTGACGGGAAGCAAACGATTATCATCGCAATGACCGCATACGCTTTGCCGGAAGACCGTGAAGCGTGTTTAGCTGCGGGGATGGACGACTATATCAGCAAACCCATCAGGCAGCATGAACTTGCCCAGATGCTCGAACGATGGGCCGGGAAAAAATCAGTTCGATCAGAAACAGGCGAGCGAGCGGAACCGCTTGCTACGAGCGAGCCTGCTTCGATAGACGCGAGTGTGATTGAAAGCCTGCGCAAGCTTCAGACAAAAGACGAGCCTGATTTTCTCTCATCGTTGATTGACCTGTTTCTGACGGACGTTCCCGCTCATCTGGAGATCATACAAGCGGCGATAGCGCAGGCCGATGCTCGCGTGCTTGCCAACAAGTCGCATTCATTAAAGAGCAGTTGCGGCAATCTCGGCGCTACACGGATGACGGCGATCTGTCAGAGCCTCGAAACGATTGGCCGCGCGGGTTCGGTTTCTGGAGCCGACGTGTTATTCAAAGAGCTTGAAGAAGAATTCAGCCGCGTCCGCCGCGCGCTCGAAGCAGAAAAACAAAAGAGCGCATAGCTGAAGTCTCAGAGCCCGTCTTAGCAGTCCCGTTAGGGGCGACCTGTCTATAGCATTTAGATTATTAATATTTTCCGTAGCTCCGTAGAAGCGACCTCTGAATCAACAGGTCGCTCCTACGGAGCTACGGATAGATATACCGCCGCCGATACTATAGACAGGTCGCCCCTAACGGGACTGCTAAGACAGCCTCTTAAACCGATTGAACATTACATCAGCTTGATCATCAGCCACATCAAGAGGACGTGCAGCGACCATATAGTCACAGCGAACGGCAATTGAAATTTTATCACCCCGTACTGATCGCGCATGTTCAAAAGCGCTGTCGGGACTATGTTGAAGTTCGCGGCCATTGGCGTCATCAGCGTCCCGCTCGACCCGGCGGTCAGAGTGATGATCGCCGCCAACGCCGGATTGACGCCGAACGGTTTGACGATCAGCGGAACCAGCACGCCGGTGGCTATCACCGGAAAGGCCGCGAACGAATTGCCCATGACGATCGTGAAGAGGGCCATCCCCAGGCAGTTGGCCAGCACGAGCAGAAACAGGTTGTCGGCCGGAATGATTTGCTGAATGCCCCGCGCGATCAGCGAGCCGACCCCCGCGGC
>DATEKX010000724.1:0-3552 GCA_035277165.1 Blastocatellia bacterium
TTCCAGGCTCATATGAAGCTCGCGATTGAGCGCCGATTTCGTCATCGCAAGCGCGAACCCCGGCCCTGCTGCAAGCCGTTCGGCCCAACCGCTGGTTTCAGCTTCAAGCTCGTTTGCAGGAACGACTCTGTTATACAGCCCTGCATCGCGCGCTTCCGCCGCGCTGATGAAATCGCCCGTATAGAGCATCTCTGTCGCTTTGCTGAGTCCTACGACTTTCGGAAGAAGAAACGCCGCGCCCATATCAGCGCCCGCCAGCCCGACTTTAACGAACAGGAAAGCGATCTTTGCGGTTTCGGCTGCGATTCTGAGATCACACGCAAGCGCGATCACCGCGCCCGCGCCCGCAACCGTTCCGTTGAGCGATGCGATTACTGGTTTGGCGAGCGCGCGAATGTTTCTGATGAGCGCGCAAGTCATCCGTGTGAAATCGAGCAGCCCGCTCATGTCGCGGCTGAACAACTCTCCGATTATGTCTTCGACATCGCCGCCCGAACAAAAGCCTCGCCCGCGACCCGTGATGACGACCACACGAACGCTCTCGCGCGAGCCGAGCGCGACGAAAGCATCCGTCAATTCGCGGTAGACTTCAAAGGTGAGCGAGTTCAAACGGTCGGGCCTGTCAAAAGTGATGTAAGCAACAGCGCCGCGCTCTTCGTACAGAAAACTTTTCGGGTTGATCTCTGTTGTCACTTTCGATCACCGTCTGAAGTCTGTGCGGCTTCCGGTTGTTCGCCCGCTTGAATGCAGGCGATTGCCTCTATCTCGACTTTGGCCAGGTCTTCGACTAGAGCGTTGACTTCGACGAGAACCATCGCGGGAAAATGTTTGCCCATGATCTGGCGATATATCTGGCCAATATTTTTGAGCTGCGAGGTGTACTCTTTTTTGTCCGTGACGTAGATGCGCATACTGGCTATGCTCGTCTGGTCGCCTCCGGCCTGACGGACAACCGCGAGAACATTTTCGAGCGCGAGCGCAAACTGATCTGCAAAGTCGTCGCTGACGATTCGGCACATCCTGTCCCAGCCTATCTGCCCGGCCACGAACAGGAGCCGCCCGCCTTCAACCAGCACGCCGTTGTTATAGCCACGCGGCTCGGCCAGTTCTGTGGGATTAATAAAACTCATCTTCATAGCAAAAGCTCCTTCGAGCTTGAATCACATCATTCCACGGGTTTCAGGCCGCTATACTCTTTCAACTCCCAATTCGTGCCTTCGGCAGAATCGCGCTTGACCAGGCCCAACCCGCGCACATAATAATCGGTCACGATATTCGTTCCGCCTTTGCGTTCGACCTTGAGAGCTTTGACCTTGCCTGTCGGCAGCGTTATTTCCTGTTCGCCTTTTACCGTAAAGCTCAAGATAATCGGCGTATCTTCTTTCGCCACAGGCTCGTCGCCTCTTTGCGAGGTTCTTTTGAAACCGTAAGACCACGTCGAATCTGGCCGAACCAGCGAAGAAGGTTCGATCATCGCGTAAGAGTTCTCTCTGTAATCAAACTGGCTTGTGGATTTTGGCTGATCGGCTACCCGGCTTTCAGTCTTTTCCAAAAGTATCATTACTTTGTCGCCGTCGCAGACGAAATGTCTTTCGGTGTTTTGAACAATCTGCAACCCGCCGCTTTTATCAATTATTTGCATTCGCTCGATAAATCCCTTGCGCCCGTTCTCTTCCGACGAATCAACCACAATTGTCACGTCCGCAACCAGCCCGCTCGAATAGTTCAAAACGTATTTAGCCACAGAGCCCGGCACAAGCGGATAGTATTCGTTACAGGGCTTAAAATTTGGATCATATGCGTCCTTGCCCTTCAACCGAGAAGGGGGAGTGAAGACAGCTTGATTCGAGTTGACGTTGGTATTGACGTTGCTATTTTTAGTCTCAGGAGTGCACCCGCTGAGGGCGATTGTCGCCAGCAGAGTGATTAAAAAACCGATTCGCATTAATAAAAAAATTCCTTTCGCATGGCTTGCGCCCACTGCGGGATTCGGGGCGTTCATAAATAAATTAATTAACACCTTGCGCCGCTATTGGCAAGCTGCAGGCTTTAGCTACCATCACGCCGCATGCTATAAGGAAAGCGTGATAGCGCCCGAAGAGCGTGCTGAAAAATCAGAGCCAGCCACTGCCAAAGTTTTCGTTGCGATGGGCTTTGCGGTCTTTGCGTTAGCCTCGTCATCCATCTTAATCATCAAGCTTGAACAAGTTCCTTCGCTCGTCATAGCGTTTTATCGCATGGCGCTGGCTACGGCTTTCCTTACTCCTGCGGCCATCGCCTTCAAGCGGCGAGAGCTTTCGGCGTTGACACGTCGAGACTTGGCGTTGCTGGTATTGGGGGGTTTTTGTCTAGCGATCCATTTTGGCGCGTGGATAACTTCGCTCAAATACATCCCCATTGCTACGTCGGTTGTGCTGGTAAACAGCCATCCGTTATTTGTTGTGATCGCCTCGTATTTTTTTCTCGGCGAAAAACCGGCTGCGCCGAGCCTCGCAGGAACGGCCCTCGGGTTGATTGGAATGGTCGTCATCAGTCGCGATGCGTTAAGCGATGTTCAACTGGCAATCAGAGGCGATGGGCTTGCGCTTGTTGGCGCGCTTGCAGTCGTCGGGTATTTCATCGTCGGTCGCAAGGCGCGCGCGCGAATCAGTTTACTCGGCTACGTGACACCGCTTTATGCAGTCTGTTCTGTATTTCTTTTGATAATGGCGCTGGCCACTGGAAGCCCGCTTTACCCATACACAGCGACCGAGTGGGCTTACTTCGTGGCGCTTGCAATAGTGCCGACCATTCTGGGCCATACTGTGTTCAACTGGGCGCTCAAACACGTGCGACCGTCGGCCATCTCTCTGGCATTTCTTTGCGAGCCTGTCGTAGCAAGCCTGCTTGCTTTTTTCATCTTCGGCCAGCGCCCGCCCGCCGCAACCTTTATCGGCGGCGCTTTGATACTCGCCGGAATCTACCTGACCACCTCCAAAATCGGATAGTGTTATCATCAATGTGTAACAGGAGACGTGAAGATGAAGAAATTGATGCTCACCGCATTTGAACCGTTCGACGGCCAGTCCATCAATCCATCTCTTGAAGCCGCGCGGGTGATGACTGGAGTCGAATTTGATGATGCGGTAGTAAACGTAACCGAACTGCCTGTTGACCGCTTTCGCGCAACCGAGATGGCTATAAGCGTCGTCGGAAAACTGCGGCCCGACATTGTGATTATGCTCGGAGAGGCCGGAGCGCGATTTCGCATCTCGCCCGAGCGAGTCGCAATCAACGTTGACGATTTTCGCATACGCGACAACGCAGGCAATCAACCCAGAGGCGAACCGATAGTGGAAGGCGGCCCTGTCGGTTACTTTTCAACGCTTCCCATCCGCGCCATCACCGACCGGTTGTTGAAAGCGCATATTCCGGCTGCGATTTCAAACACGGCGGGCGTGTACCTGTGCAACAGGCTTTTCTACAGCGTGATGCATTTCATCGCGACTGAAGAGTTGCCAATCGCGGCAGGATTCATTCACGTCCCGTACATGCACGAACAGACGCTCGGCA
>DATEKX010000725.1:0-11106 GCA_035277165.1 Blastocatellia bacterium
CGACCGTCACATCTGCTTCGGGGTTCGACACATATCCGCGAACATTGCCGCGAGGGTCTGCCTGCGCGATGATGTTAGAAATCGGCCCGTCGCAATGAAAATGCACGGTTATCTTTTCCAGGTCTTTCAGGCTGCTGCCCAAAAGCAAGCCGCCTGTAAGCGTGCGGCCAAGCGCGACCGAAGCCGTAGGAAAGGTTTTGTGGCGACGGCACGCTTCGCCTACCAGGACGGTCGTGCGCGCAGCCATACACCTGAGTTGATTGCCTGCGGCTGTCGCGTGAACAAGACTATCTTGATTTGAAACCATTAACCTTTTGCTCTCCGAATGTATGAAGCGCGTTTTGAATAATTCAACTCGCGCATTTTGGCGATTGATCTGTTATCAAGCCGATTGCGTGCGGGATGGAACTGCGAATCGCTGTGAAGTTTTGAGTAGCGCCGCGCACGCTGCCCGGCAAATTGACGATGAGCGTGCGCCCGCGAATGCCGCACACTGCGCGCGAAAGCGGCGCAAGCGGAGTCGCATCCAGACTGCGCAGGCGCATCAACTCCGCAAGCCCCGGCGCTTCGCGTTCTATCACGTCGCGAGTGGCTTCGGGCGTGTTGTCTCGCGGCGCGAACCCTGTCCCGCCCGTCGTGCAGATGAGGTTTGCCTCGCCTTTATCTGAATAATCGCGGAGCCGCGCTGCTATCTGTTCGCGGTCGTCAGAGATGATTTCTGTCGCCGCAATGCGTGCGCCGAGTTTTTCAAGCTCGGCAACGACAGCCGGGCCTGATTTGTCTTCACGTTCTCCGCGCGACGCCGAGTCGCTTATCGTCAGCACGACCGCAACGATCTCGACTCTTGCCATAATATTGCTCCTGAAAAATACAAGTTATAGTTGCTCACTTTCGATCAAATCAATAGTATTGCAGCCGAACCTATGCTTTGCAAACAATGGCTCCACGGGATGACGCTGCAACCAGTGAAGTGACATCGGCATCTGAGATAGCTCATTCGACGGGCAGGATAATCAATGGAGGAACTATGCGCGCGTCTGAAATCATTCGCTCGTTAATGGTCAGCTTACTTATACTCGCGTCGGCTCTTGTGTTATCGCCAAACCATTTTGCCAGAGAGCGCATCGCACCGCAGTCAAATGCCGATCATATTGAGGTAAGAATCTTTCTCGCCGCCCTAAAGAAGGCCGTGGCCGCCGATGATAGAAACAAGGTGGCGTCAATGTTTCTCTATCCGATAGTCATTGATATTCGGAACCGGGGCATGCTTTTCAGGACGCCTGCGTCCCTCCTTGCTTCTTACGATCTGATCTTTACCCCTCATCTCAAAAAGATCATTGCCGAAGCGAAAGCAGATGATCTGTTCAGGAACTATAAGGGCGTTATGATCAATGATGGCGAGGTGTGGTTTGAAAAGATTAATGGTCGCGGTTGTAAAATCATCACGATCAACCGCACTACCGAAGAAACTAAAGAAGCTGCCGCAGAGAATCCATCGAATCCGACATTTAAAGTTCATCCGAAAATTTTCAGTATGATTGGAAGCTGGTTGTCGGATTCGGAATCTCCTGTTGTAACAGAAATCAATCTCGACGCCGTTGCAACGAATGGCAATCAATTCGATCAGGACGAAATAAAGCAGCAGGGCAACTGGTTCAGAGTCCCGGATGAAGAAGGGCGAGGATACATGACGTACGAAGTGCTTGAGCAAAAGGGCAACCAGTATACGGTGCTGTATAGTGAGAACGGCGGCGGCACCATGACGACATCCGCCATTATCGAATTTGTTGTCGAAAGACGGCAATTTAAGCAGAACGGCAAACTCAAGTCTTTTCGCGCCCTTCGAGTTCTATCCTACACCGAAAGGTAAATGATATTCGATCAATCCGAATTCAACATCCGCTGTGAATGGGGCGAAAAAGGTGTCGCGCTGCTCGCTCCAATCAGCGATGTTGTAATCATAGTTGATGTGCTTTCATTTTCAACAGCCGTAGACATTGCAACCAGCCGGGGCGCATTAATCTATCCGTACAGATGGAAAGATGAGACAGCTTACCTGTTTGCCGAATCGATCAATGCAGAGGTCGCGGATAAAAATAACGAGCGCGGGTACTCACTCTCTCCCGCGTCATTGACGGCTGTGGCGCGCAGCATTCGATTGGTGCTTCCGTCGCCGAACGGTTCTTCGCTCAGTTTGGCGACAGGCTCTACGCCGACGATTGCAGGTTGTTTGAGGAACTGCCGCGCCGTTGCCGAATCTGCGATGAGAAAAGGCAAAAACATAGCTGTCATCCCGGCGGGCGAGAGATGGGACGACGGAACGCTTCGCCCATGTCTTGAAGACTTGGCAGGCGCAGGAGCTATCATTCAATATCTTCGCGGCATGCTTTCGCCCGAAGCGCGGGCTGCTGTAGCCGTGTTTGAAAGCGGCTCGTCAAATCTGCCGGAACAGATTAAAAGCTGTGGCTCAGGCAAAGAGAAAGTAGCGAAAGCAGCAGAGCGCGATATAGTGCTGGCTTCTGAGTTGAACGCGAGCGAC
This sequence comes from Blastocatellia bacterium, assembly GCA_035277165.1. Classification (GTDB taxonomy): domain Bacteria; phylum Acidobacteriota; class Blastocatellia; order UBA7656; family UBA7656; genus DATEKX01. Next base: position 2,540 of record DATEKX010000725.1, read on the forward strand.
TGTGTGCCTGTGATGATTGAGGGCGCTTATAAAAAAGAAGCCTGACACGACATCTGTCAGGCTTGATCAGTCCAAAAAGTTACAAACCAACCTACGGCATCTTGAGGTATTTGCTCGTATCGAAGACGACGAACTTGAATTCGGTAGCGCCGACTGATGCGCGAGTAATTCCTTCGGGCTTCAGCTTCCGATCAAGAGTCCCCACATCGCTTAGCCCTGTTTGACCCGCATCGCCTTTCCATTCCCAGAGCTTGAAATCGTTTTTATCCTGACTCTCGGTTGCCCCGGCGATTATATGAAAAAGCTTTGACTTGTTGTCATATTCCATACTGCGAATTCCTTGTCCTCCGAGCGCCAAACGTATAGCTTCGATTCCTTCCGGCTTCGGCTGCTGGATAGAGAGTTGGCCGCTCGCGTCGCTCAACTTCAAGGGCACTACAAGCGCGTGGCCGTCTATGACAGGAGATCGCAACCCAAGCAGCAATCGCGACTGCGCGGGGTCCCAGGCAATGGCTTCGATGTTTATGCCATCGTCTTTTGCTTTCACCGCGCCCATGTTGCGCAACTCGTTTACGTTGTTGACAAGCATTTGCTTCAGTTCGCCAACTGTTTGAGCATCCTCTATAGTTTGACTGCCGGGATTGAATTTGAACCGCACTATGCCTGCCTGTCCGCTGCTTTTCGACCTTGATAGCGAACTGACTATGTAGAAATATGTGCCGTCCGTTGTTATTCCTTCCGGGTCTTCGATGCTCACGCCGAGATTTACTGCTTTGATAGAGCCGCGCTGAGAGCCGCCCTCATCCAACTCCATCCAGAAAACTTCGTTCGGCTTCCCGTCATCAATGAAGAGAATGCTCGAAGTTCCCGGCACATGCACAACGCCCGAAGCTTCAAAGGTTCCTCCCGTAAAAGCCTTTGCCGTCGCGGCAGAAACTTTACCCGCAATCACCGAATCAGGCCCAGATGTATAAAGCGCAATCCCGCTTGCCAGTATTACAGCCAACAGCAAGGCAAACAGATAAAGCAAAGGCCGTTTGCTGTCATTACTGCTTTGCATGATTTCCCCCTCTCTGTAAAAACCTCTTACTTTGTATGTTCGTTGCTTAGTTCAAGCTCTGCTTTTCCTGTGTGGTCTGTAGTGAACGATGCGACCTCCTGGCCGTCAACCGTGACTTTGAAAACAGAACGCGCTGCCAGATTATATGTTTCTACTTCAAGCTCCTTTTCTGTGAAGCCGTTCTTATTTGTTGAAATTTCAATGCTGGCTTTTCCTCTGGCGTTGCTGCCGTTGCCAGCCAACATCGCAGTGCGTTCGACTTCATTTAAATCATTGCCCGATTCAACGAAGTTGCCCTTCAAGATCGTCTGCCCGTTTGCATCGCTTATCTCAATGACTTTTACTGCAGCAAGATCGGTCAAACTCGACGGCAAAGGCTGTTTTATTTCATCCGTATCGCCTTTAGCCACGTTGATTGTGGCGTAAAGTAAAACCAGAAACATTCCCAAAATCGGAATAACCCTTTTCTCTTTGTAACTCATGCGCTGCCCCCGTTTGAAATAACTAATCTCTACTTTTTAAGCTTACCAAAATGAAGATAAACAGAAGATAAACGTAACTACTGAGCCGTAGCTCCGTAGGAGCGACCTGTCTATAGCTACACGATGTAAAAATGATTCCGTAGCTCCGTAGGAGCGACCTATTAATCAACAGGTCGCCCCTACGGGACTGAGTTATTACAGATAAGCAGCTATGCGAGAGGTGAATCACATATTGCGAGGAATGGGAAACGAAGCTATAAAAGCGCTGCCGCTTTTGTCTGAACGGATCAATTCCAGCTTGCCTTCGTGAGATTCGGCAATCCAGCGAGCGATTGCCAGTCCAAGCCCGGCCCCGCTGCCGCCAGCCCCCTCCGAGCGCGAACGAGCTTTGTCCGTGCGATAGAATCTCTCGAAGATGTGCGATTGCGCTTCGGCGGGTATGCCGGTTCCCGTGTCTGACACCTCTATAAAATATTTTTCTTCTTTGCGTGCGAGACTCAACCTGACGGTGCCGTCGGCGGGAGTGTATTTGATGGCATTATCTAACAGATTCAATATCATCTGCCGCATCAAATCTTCGTCGCCATAGAAAAGAGCCTCCGAAGAATTAGCGATATCTATGGAAGTGTTTTTTCGGGAAGCCAGAACGCTTGCAGCGCGCGCAGTCTGTTCTAACAATTCATCAAGGTAGAATTTGCTTTTACGAAGCGGATAACGACCGGAATCGACTCGCGCCAGTGCGAACATATCTTCTACTATGCGAGTCAACCGGCGGCTCTGCTCGTCCATCATCGTTACGGCATCTCTGTATTCGCTCTCATCACGATGAGGCTTATCCAGAATCACGCCCGCCGTAGTGCGTATGACGGAAATCGGCGTGCGCAGTTCGTGCGAAGCATCGGCCATGAATTGACGCTGCTGCGCGAATGCCGAGTCGAGTCGCGCAAGCAATTCATTAAAAGTGATAGCGAGTTGGCCGAGTTCATCGCGCGGATTTGCAACCGGCAATTTCTGATCGAGACTGCTCGCGCCGATCACGCGCGCTTGCTCAGACATCGCGACGACCGGCGCTAGACTCTGGCGCGCAAGAAACCAGCCGCCAAGCCCCGCCATCAAGAGCGCTATCGGCATCGCGTAGTAGATGGTTTCTCTGAGCGATTCCAACTCTTCCTCAAGCGTCTCAAGCGGCTGGCTGACAAGAATTATATACCGTGTATTTGAAGGAGGAATGCGTACCCGTTGAACGGCCAGCCTGTGCAATTCGTCGTCATCATCATCCGGTTCGGCAGCCGTGTAAAGATGAATCTCATCATCGGGGATTAAAGCTTCGTCAGGCAGTTCCGTATAAAAATCATCATCTGAAACATTCTTTGAGAGCAGCTTTCCTTCCCCCTCAAAGATAGCCATCGCCTGCTGCCCGTTGAACAGTTCCGTTGATGTGCTTTGCGCAGCGCCTAAAACCGTCTGGCCTTCTTCCAGGTCGTTGCTGAGAGATTTGATCGCAACGGAAACCGACGATTGCAGCCCATCGTCTACACGTTGGTAAAGCGCGCGCGAAAGCAGCGTATAGACCATCACGCTGAAAGCAATGAGCACCAAAGCGAGCACGCCGACATACCATAGCGTCAGTCGCACTCTGACAGAATCAAGAATTTGAATCTTCATCGCCCGCCGTCACCACATACCCTTCGCCTCGTCGAGTGCGAATCAATTTCACGTCGCGCCCGTCATCAATCTTGCGGCGCAATCGCTGAATATATACTTCGATCAGGTTCGAGAACGGATCGAATGTTTCATCCCATACATGCTCGGCGATGTCGGAGCGAGTGACGACTTCGCCCGCGCGTTGGACTAGATATTCAAGCAGCGCGTACTCTTTCGCCGTAAGCTCTATGGCCGTGTTCTCGCGCCAGACTTTCCGCCCAAGCATGTCAATCTTCAAATCCGCAATGTCTGCGACCTGCGGGCGCAAAGCTTCGCGCCTGCGCAACAGCGCGCGCACACGCGCCAGCAGTTCGTGAAAATCGAACGGCTTTACAAGGTAATCATCCGCTCCCGTGTCGAGCCCTTCAATTTTGTCCTCAACCGCATCGCGAGCCGTAAGCATTATGATCGGCACGGCAGAGCCGGATTGTCGAATCTCGCGGCAGACTTCAAACCCATTCTTCCCCGGCAACATGACATCGAGAATGATCAAGTCATAATCATTGATGTATGCCATCTCTAACGCGGCATCGCCGTCTGCTGCAACATCCACAGCATAAACCTGCTCGCGCAACCCTTGAGCGAGCATGCGCGCGGCGTCCGGCTCATCTTCGACCAGTAGAATGCGCACTTTTTAACACCTTACGGAAATCATTTTTGCAGAGGTCTGTTATGGTTTTTTTAGATAATCGTTCGGTTCGACTAGCTGAAGATCGGGACTGCTCTGAATCAATTCTCTGAGTATTGGCGCATGGCCTGCGCCGAAGATGACCAACACACGGTCTTCGGGTGATTCAATCACGGGCGCGAAGTTTGAAAAGATGCGGAAGTTGCGCTGATACCAACCTGCAAGCACATCTGCGCCGACGAATTTATCGCCGTTGCGAACTCTCGCCATCTGAATATAGAGATCATGCGCTTTCGCATTATTCTCAGGGCTGTTCATCTCGACTAAAATGTCGCGCACGGTCATCCGGGCTTTGCGTTTTTCAAATGCTTCTATTTCACCCATCACGCTTTGGAATTGTTCAAGGAAGGCGCGATTGCCACTCTGTTGCGCCGCCTGTATTACGCCCCCGAAATCCATGTCGAGTTTATGATCAGCCGCATAAACTTGTTTGTGGCCCAACTGTTTTGCGAGCCGCAAACCGAGTTGGTCGCGCTCGTCCGCCGTCAGCTTGTATTCGCCTTTCAGGAAAGATTCGTAGTTGCGATGAATTGCTGATGGCCCTTCAACCGCTTCGAGAACGATTTTGGTAGGCTTGAATTTCGCAAGCAGCGCTGCGACCTCTGCAATCTGCTCCTGTCGTTTTTGAGAAAGGTGATCATCAATATTTGTCTTTACGTAATCCTGATTCGGGTTGTCCATGTGGTACATGCCCAGAATCATCACCAGCGCCTTCTTCTTCCCTTGCGCAGCAGGCCGAGCGTCTATGCTTGAAAGCGATGTCAAAAAAACTATGATGCCACATAGCCAGATAGTTGTCGCCCGTTTGAAATGTAATTTCATAAGCACTTCACTAGCACCTCACTTTTCCAACCAGCCCGATTTATTGGGCTTTCCCGAAGGGCACATAGGCCAGCGCTTCTAGCGCTGGTTGAGCAGCGACGGATAATTCCTCAGCGCGCTTCAGCGTGCTTGCTTGCGCGGCTTTAGCCTTCTGCTATCCCGGCTAAAGCCAAATCGAGAAGGACGTTAAAACGCCCTTTGAAAAATCGGCTCGCCGTTAACCAGCCGTAAACGGCTGGCCTATCTGCCCTTCGGGTAAGCCCGATGAATCGGGCTGAAGAGTTGTCAATTCGATGACTGTTTTTTCACTGCGTAACGTCAGTTAATAACTCTCCTGTGCCAAGTTTGATTATCGCCTGCGGCGTGTAGATAGAGCCGGACGAATTCAACTCGCTGCGCATCACTATGATTTCGGTCGCGCGAAACGTTTCCGGCGCGAACCCTTGAGCGATTAAATCCTCAGCGGTTCGCGCTGCATTTTGAGGGCTGCGAACGCGGCCAATGGTGAGGTGAGGCGAGAATCGTTTCTGCTCTCGCGGGAAACCTGCGCGCGCAAGTTCGCTTTCGACATTCGCGTGTAGCTGTTTCAAACCATCGGGCATATTGCCCAGCCCGACCCATAAAACGCGAGGGCTTCGCGCGGAAGGGAAACAGCCAGTCGTGCTCACTTCGATATCGAATTCGCCCGATCCTTTTGCTGCGCGCTCTACACTGTCGCGCACGCTCTCTGTTTTCGATAGCGGCACATCGCCGAGAAACTTTATCGTCAGGTGAATATTTGACGGCTTCATCCAGCTTATTTGCGCGTTGTTTATTCGGAGCATGCGCTGCAAGCTTTCGATTCGTTCTTTGACAGTCTGCGGCACTTCGATGCAGATGAATGTGCGGATTGAATCTCTGCTGCCCGGTTCAACTCGTTCGTTTCGTCGGCTCACGATCAATCCTGCATTGCGCTGTAGAGATTCATAAAACGGCTCTGCGAATCGATCCGCTCGTTGCCGTCAGGGCAGGGCACACGCTGATAATTACCGTTTAAGAGCAAGCGCCGCGCCTTCACATTGTCGCGCAGGCAGAGGTCGAGCACCTCTTCTTTCAGATGCTTCTTCAAGCGCGCGTCTTCGATTGGCGCTAGAAGTTCGACGCGGCGATCAATGTTGCGAAGCATCCAATCGGCGCTGCCGATATAAATGTCTTCTTCGCCGCCGTTGGCAAAATACAAAATGCGACTGTGTTCCAGAAATCGACCAACTATGCTTATCACATCAATCGTATCCGACATCCCCGGCACGCCCGGACGTAACGAACACACGCCGCGCACTATCAGATCAATCGGGACTCCGGTCTGCGACGCTTCGTAAAGCTTACGGATGATCTTTGTATCGGTCAGGCTGTTGATCTTCGCAATTATTCGCGCGGACCGTCCTGCTTTGTAATGCTCCATCTCGCGCTCGATGAACCCCAGCAGGCGATCACGCATATTGACTGGCGCGACTATCAAACGACGATATTCAGTCTGGCGCGAAAATCCCGTCAGGTAATTAAACAACTCAGTTGCGTCCGCGCCTATCTGCGGGTTTGATGTGAAGAGTCCCAGGTCTGTGTAGATGCGCGCAGTCGTCGGATTATAGTTGCCTGTTCCTATGTGAACGTAGCGTCGAAGCGTATCGGCTTCGCGCCGAACGACCAGCGCGAGTTTGCAGTGAGTCTTCAGGCCGAGCAATCCGTAAACGACGTGGACGCCTGCGCGCTCAAGCTGACGCGCCCACTCGATATTCTTCTCTTCATCAAAGCGGGCTTTGAGTTCTACGAGCACAGCGACCTGTTTGCCTCGCTCGCTTGCTTCCATCAGCGCACGCACTATGGGAGAGTCTTGCCCCGTGCGATAAAGCGTCATCTTGATAGCGAGCACATCAGGGTCAATCGCCGCCGTGCTGATGAAATCAATCACAGTCGAAAAAGAATTGTAAGGATGATGCACAAGGATGTCGTGGCGCTTGATGATATCAAAGAGCGGCTCGCCCATTCTGAAAGGCGCAGGAAGCGAAGCCAAAAGCGGCTTATCTTTCATCTCAGGCTTATCCTGCTTGTAGATCGCCATCAGGTCTGGCACGTTGAGCGGGCCTTCAATCGTATAAGTATCATCGCTCGAAAGGCCGAGCGAACTCTCAAGGTATCGCACCATCTCTTGCGGCATTGTCGAAGCAACTTCCAAACGCACGGCAGTCCCGAATCGGCGCTTGCGCAGTTCTTGTTCCATCACGCGGAGCAGATCGTTCGCTTCGTCTTCGCGTATCTCTATGTCCGCATCGCGCGTCACCCTAAACAAGTGAAACTCGCCTACGCGCATGCCCGGAAAGAGCACGCTGATGTTTGCGGCGATCAACTCTTCGAGCAATGTGAACTCCGTGCCCGAATCGCCTACAGGTACGAGGCGAGGCACGATGGGCGGAACCTTCACGCGAGCGAATCGCGGCCCGCTTGCCCCCGCCGCAGACGAGGTCATTTCATCAGACGGCTCTATCATCACGCCGAGATTGAGGCTGAGGTTTGAGATGTAAGGAAACGGATGGCTCGGATCAACGGCTTGCGGCGTAAGCACCGGGAAGACGTTTTCGAGGAAGTATGCGTTGAGCGAACGCCGCTCGCGATCTGAAAGCGCGCGATAGGGAGTAATCAGGATGCCATGCGTGCTCAACTCAGGCAGTATCTCCTGTCTCAAACACTGCATCTGGTCGGCTACCATCGGGCGAAGCCTGTCGGCGATGAGCCTGAGTTGAGCAGTGGCGGTCAATCCGTCAAACGACAATTCCGTCACGCCTTCATCAATCTGCTGCTTCAAACCGGAAACGCGAATCATGAAAAACTCGTCCAGGTTAGTAGAGAAGATCGAAAGAAACTTGAGCCGCTCAAGCAGCGGATGCGACCGGTCAAGCGCTTCTTCGAGCACGCGGTTGTTGAAATATAACCAACTCACTTCGCGATTGAACAACATCTGGCGATTCAAGGCCAGTGTCGGCGGGAGCACGACGTTGCGAGCTTCTTCGTTGCGAGCTTCTTCGCGTCGTTCTTTCTCCTTGCGTTTTCCTGCATCACTCATTCTTTAGTTCTCCGAATCTCGCTGGGCGATTTCAATCAGATTGCCGCCGGGATCGCGTACATAGAATCGCGGCCAGCCGGGAACAGGCGGCCTGTGGTCTGGAATTATTTCAACGCCTGCATCTCGAAATCCTTGCTCGGCTATACGCAGGTCGCGCACAACATAGCAAACGTGTCGCTTGCTCTGATGGTTGCCCGAAACGTCTTCCTCTATGGAAAGATGGACTTCAATGGGGCCGTGCTTATACCAAGCGCCGCCGCGTTTCAATGAAGCGTCAGGCTTAATAATCTCTTCAAGCCCTAAAACATTTTTGTAAAAATGCTTTGCCGCTTCTTCATCTGCGCGCGGCACCGTAACGTTCACGTGATTAAGCTCAACTATGTCAAGCGCCATGTCCCCTCCAGAGCGTCACCTGAAAAGTATACCAGCACGCGAGAACAAGGCTCTAGCTTGATTGAGGCATGGGAAGTCAAAGTAAATAAATTGTAAAGCCCTAAAAGCGTTTTAGAGAGAAGCTCCGTAGGAGCGACCTGTCTATAGTTTCGGCATCAGTATCATTTTTTGTAGCTCCGTAGGAGCGACCTCACAATCAACAGGTCGCTCCTACGGAGCTACTAATCAATTACTGAATCAATACTATAGACAGGTCGTCCCTAGCGGGACTGCTCAGGCAGTTTTATAGATTAAATCCGCAGCTTCGATGCCTGAATTGCA
>DATEKX010000726.1:0-5450 GCA_035277165.1 Blastocatellia bacterium
GATCTTGTCGAGCCCGCAACGCCGTTTACAGAATTTATAGCCCCCTGCTAGATCCCGGTTATGGGCGCTGCGCGGCCAGCGCCCATGCTCGCTTTCAAGCTAAAACAGATTTCTCAATTCCATCTCGCGGCTCACAGCTTAAACACGTAGCGCGCGATGATCGCCACGAAGATTGCTGGCCACATCGTCGAAGCGCTACTGCGGTCCCTGTCTTGAATACAGTCAAATCAAAATGCTATATTGAAGTGTCTTAAATAGTGTGTGGACGCAAGCAATATTGACAATACTTTTTTCAGGAGGCGGCAATGGCAGAAGACGAAGGATCATCACCGGCTGAGAAACTGACATTCTTATTAATAGGCGCAGGCATTGGAGCTACCTTAGCATTACTGTTCGCTCCGAAATCAGGACGCGAATTACGCGGCGATATAGCTGATTACACCAAGCGCGGAGTAGACGCTGCGGGCGAAGGCGCACGCGCACTTGGCGCGCGCGCGTCGGATGTCTATGGCGTGGCGAGCGAAAAGGTTGTTGGCGCATACGGCACGGCGAGCGAGAAAGTTGCGGGCGCATATGGCGCTGCGCGCGAAAAAGTTTCTCAAGGCGCAGACGCCATAGGCGATGTCGCTGCGCGCCAGAGAGAACAGATTCAAGCGGCGATTGAAGCGGGCAAGCAGGCTTATCGCGAAGAGAAGCGCAAAGCAGGCGAGTTGAGCAACGCTGCTGTTGAGGGCGAAGCTTAGTTCGAAAGTTCACGCACGCTTCTTTGAAATCATTTTGCGTTATCTGCACGGGCTCTTTATCGCAATAGAAAAGAGCGCAGGTTGCAGGAATCAGCGCGCAATCTGACCGTTTGGCGCACAGGGGCGCGGCCCACACCGAGCCGCGCCTTTCCGTTATCGAGCTAATTGACCCTAGGAGCTTCTGTTCAAGCAAGGAGGGCTTGTGGATCAACAGACGTTCTATGTTGTCGTAACGGTCGCAGCCGCAGTCATCACTTTGAGCTTCATAGTTCAAATGGCGATGATGATCGGGCTTTATCGCGCGTCCAAGAAACTGACCGCAATCGCAGAGTCGCTTAAAACGAAAATAGAGCCTGTGATCGCAAAGGCAGAGCCGGTAATTGCGAAGGTCGAGCCGCTAATAGATCAGGTGAAAGGCACTATCTCTCAAGTGCAGGGCACTATCGCAAGTGTCCGCGACACTGTTGACAAGGTAAGCCTTCAGGCCAAAGAGACCTTCGATAAGGTGACCGTCGAGACGCGCGCAATAACAGCCGCCGTATCTGCATCGTCGCAACAGATCACAAGCCTCGCCGACCGCCAGGCCCAACAGATTTCAGCGACCTTGGATCTGGCGACTTCAACGCTTCAGCGACAGGTCGTCGAGATTGACCAGTTGCTCACACGCACGCATGCTCGCGTAGAGGATACGACCATCGAAGTGCAATCAACCGTTCTGGAGCCGATGCGCGAGGTGTCGGCGTTGCTTGTCGGGCTGCGGCGAACCATAGAGATGCTGTTTGGCCGAAACCGCAAGCAGATTGATCAAGCGTATCAGGACGAAGAAATGTTCATCGGATAAATCAAGAGTTGCCATAAAAATGGCTCTGGAAGCCAATTCCAAGCTGTGCGGGATTAAATTAAAACTGCAACTCAAGGCGCGCGGCACCTGGTTCCCTCACAAAAGGAGCCAGGTGCTTTATAATATAAGCTGATGGCGGCGAGTTGCATATAGAAGCCGAACACGCCGACGCTCGACCGACAGATTGAAGAAGGCTGGGAGGTAATCAAGCCCAATGAGTTCAGAAGCAGTCAGCGCCAGTGCGAGCGCAAGAAAACTCAGATATCTGCTCGTCACAATATTTGTGATGAGTCTCGATCAAGTCACCAAATACTTTGTATCGGCTAGGATGCAGGAAGGCGACGAAATCGAAGTCATTCGTAACTTTTTCGCCATCAGTTATACACAAAATCCCGGCATCGCTTTCGGCATGCTCAACAACGGCGATGTCAGGTGGCTGCTCGTGGCAATTTCCGTCATGGCTGTGACGGTTGTCATCTATTACATGATGCGCACCGAATCATCAAACAAATTGCTGCTTTGGTCGCTGGCGCTTCTTGCGGCTGGCATCTGCGGCAACCTGATTGATCGCGTGCGAATAGGTCGCGTGATAGATTTCATACTGCTCCACTACAAAGACTATCAATGGCCCGTCTTCAACGTGGCAGACACGGCCATAACGATAGGCGCGGCGTTGATGGCGATTGAATTGTTTCTCACTCCACAAGCTGATCGGGCAACACTCGCCGAGCGCGATGAATCCCCTATAGTGGAAATGCAGAAGCCGGAAGTCAGAGGCCAGGAATCAGAGTAATTGATTCTTACCCCTGACACCTTCTAAGGTAGTAGTTATGTTCCCAGAGCTTTTCAGAATACCCGGACTCGGAATTCCATTAGCAACTTACGGCGTATTGCTTGCCATAGGCTTCATCCTTGCGCTGTGGATGACGGCTCGTCTTGCAGAGCGCGATGGACTGCCAAAGAATCGAGTTTACGATTTAGGTCTCTACATACTCGCGGCGTCGCTTGTCGGCTCAAAGCTGTTGATGGTCATCACGGAATGGAACGATTACGGCGGCGATTGGCGGCGCATCATATCGTTCGATTTCCTGCGCTCCGGCGGAGTCTTCTATGGCGGGTTCATCGCCGCTGTTATAGCGAGCGTGATTTTGATGCGGCGGTGGAATCTGCCCTGGCGCAAGACGGCGGACGCTTTCGCCCCCGGCATCGCGGTAGGGCATGCAATCGGGCGACTGGGATGTTTTTCTGCGGGCTGTTGCTGGGGCGTGCCTACGACTTCGTGGATAGGCGTGCGGTTCACCGAAAAAGCGAGCGAGTTGACAGGTGTTCCGATTGATTCGGCGCTCGTGCCCACGCAGTTGATTGAAGCTGCAGCCAACCTGCTGATATTCGCTTTCCTTTTATGGCTGACGAAGCGCCGCAAGTTTGAAGGCCAGATCATCTACTCATATCTGATGATCTATTCGGTAGCGCGATTCATAATTGAATTCTGGCGCGACGACCCGCGCGGCACAGTGGTCGGCCTGTCCACCTCGCAGTTCATTTCAATCGTCATGTTTGCGTTCGGTTTCATAATGACGCTCTACCACTGGCGACGAATGAAGAGCAAAGATTCGGGAGTCAGGATTCAAGAAGAAGTTTCCGAAGCTTCGACTCAATCCTCATTGTGAGCGCAGAAGCCCAGTTATTAACTATCAGCGAAGAGGCGGCAGGCGCGCGCCTGGATTCCTTTCTTGCTTCTCGCATCCTCGAAGTCAGCCGCACTCGAATTCAACGAGCGATTGAAGACGGCGACATCCTCGTCAACGAGCGCGCGACGAAACCGGGTTATCGTTTGCGCTCAGGAGACCGAATCGAAATCGACCTGCCTGAGCCGCCGCCCGTCACGCTTGTGCCCGAAGCGATTCATCTCGACATTATTTACGAAGACGATGATCTGATAGTCGTTGACAAGCCCGCAGGTATGGTTGTGCATCCGGGGGCAGGTATTGAATCGGGCACGCTTGCAAACGCGCTCGTTTATCACTTCAACACGCTTTCGGACGTGGCAGGCCGCATTCGTCCGGGCATAGTTCATCGCATAGACAAAGAAACGTCGGGGTTGCTGGTCGTGGCAAAAAACGATGTAGCGCACGAGCGACTGTCAGACCAGTTCCGTGATCGTCAGGTATTCAAGATCTATCTGGCGCTCGTTTACGGTCGAGTGTCTGAATCAGTGGGCGAGATTGAAGCGCGCATAGGCCGCAGCCCTCACAACCGCACGCGCATGTCTGTGCTTCGCGGAGGCGCAGGACGGGCGGCTCACACTATATTTGAAGTGGCCCGGCGATATAACGAGTTCACATTGCTCAAGGTGCAGATCAAGACTGGCCGCACGCACCAAATCCGTGTGCATCTGGCGCACATAGGCCACCCCGTAGCGGGCGATTCAACCTACGGCGGCGGGCGCGAGAATTCGATTAGAAACACGACGATCAAGCGAGAGACAATCGCGCTTGGCCGGCAATTCCTGCATTCGGCGCAACTCGGTTTCAAGCACCCGCGCACGAGCAAGCCGCTGGAGTTTGTCTCGCCGTTGCCGCCCGAGCTTGAGAATTTTCTCGCGCTGCTCGGTTGAAAGCCTGCGATCAAGCTTCCATCCTCGCGACCCTTACATTTCCCGACTGGACACTAATTCTTGCTGGCCTCTATAATTTTTCTTGATCAAAGCAGCGTGAATTAGCTTCCCGTGCATCAGACTCTCATGGTCGGAGGTTCCCCGTTGGCGATAAAACGCTCATCAGTATTTATGGCGTTGACTGTCATATCAGTTTTATTCATTGGCATAATAGTCTTTGCGCAACCGCCTCAGGATAAAACCAAGCAGTCCAAACCACAAACAGACAAGGGCGACCAGATTACACTCGGCACACTCGTAGTGCGATTGCCGATCACGGTCAAAGAGAAAAATAAGTTTGTCGGAGGATTGTCCAAGAACAATTTTGAAGTCTACGAAGACGGCAAACGCCAGGAAATCATGGATTTTATAGCGCCTAGCCAGTTGCCGCTCAACATCGCGATGATGATTGATACGAGCAGCAGCGTGAAGCTCAAGCTCCCCTTTGAAAAAGATGCGGGCGAAGATTTCGTCACCACTGTGACTACGTTTCGCCGCAAGGATCAGGTGCTGCTGGCGTCATTTGATTCGGGCATCGAACTTCATCAGGATTTTACGGACAATCTGGAACTGCTCATCCGGGCGATCAGAAAGCTCAAGGCGGGCGGCTTTACCAAGCTTTATGACGGCGTGTATCGCATCATCGAAGAGAAGATGGCGACCCTCAGCGGAAACGACTCGCGGCGCATCATCGTAGTGCTGTCGGACGGAGCAGATACTGCCAGCGAACGCACGCTCAGAGAAACAATCGAGATGGCGCAGGGCCACGACGTGACCATATTCGGCATCAGCACGAAGAATTTCAAAGGCATTGACACCGGCACGGTCGAAAGCTCGGATGATAAAGATTTGAGAAGGCTTTGCGAAGCGACGGGCGGGCAGGTTTTTCTTCCTTCTCAAAAAGCGGACTTGTTTCGCGCGTTCACGCAAGTGGCGATGGACTTGCGCCAGGAATACGTCATTTTCTATAGACCGATAAATCAGCAGAAGTCGAACAAACCTCGCGAGATTAAAGTGAAACTGGTTTCAGCCGATGGTCGTCTTTACCATAAGGAAGGCTACAGGCATTAAAGGATTCAATCCGCAATCTGAAATCGAGTTGACTATGTCATCAAAAAAAATCACCATCGCATTAATTGTGCTTCTGGGCCTTTTCGCTTCGACCGTCGTTGCGCAAAAGACACGGCCCGCGCCGCCCGCCCGCAGTGAT